>NZ_JBHMIM010000018.1:0-111665 GCF_048060115.1 Micromonospora sp. LOL_023 | reverse complement strand
GATGAACTTCGAGGCTAGTCACCCGAAAGATCATCAGGAGTCGCGCTCGTTCCGCAACTCGCCTCGTGTCCAGTTCTCAACACGGACAGAACCTCTCAAGCCGGAACAACGCCGGGGCCGTGAGGGCGATGGGACCCTGGATCAGCAGCGAGCCGACGACGATGATCGCGTTGTTGCGCAGCGCGTCCCGGAAGATTGGGTCCTGGAAGGCGAGGATGTAGTTGTTCAGTCCGACGAAATCGGTGGGCGGTCCGACTCCCCGCCAGCGGAAGAGGCTGTAGTAGAACGCGAAGCCCATCGGGACCAGCACGAAGATCACATAGACGATGACCGCCGGTGCCGTCAGCCCGATGATCTCGTACCACTTGCGCCGGGTATCGGCCGCGCGGGAGGGACGGCGCTGCGCACCCGCGCGCCGGACACCCGCCGGCGACGCGGAGACGCCGCCGGCGGGGTTCGGGTTCTGACTGATCGTGGTCACCTGCTTGCGGCCGACTTCATTTGCGTTGTGACGTCCTCGGGCGCGCCGGATCCCGCGAAGATCGCGACGATCGCGTCGTTCATCGCGGTGCCGACGGTGCTACCGAAGGCGGTGTCCAACCAGAGCTGGACGTAGCTGGCGTCGGTGGTCGCCTGCAGGATCGAGGCGAGAGCCGGGTCGGTGACGGCCGCCGCCGCTTCCGGAGCCACCGGCAGGCCGGTTCCGGTCTCGGCGTAGCCCTGCTGGACCTCGGGGCTCACGATGTACTTGAGGAATTCGACGCACTCCGCCGGGGCGTTCTTGGCGCAGGCGAAGCCGTCGCCGCCACCGAGTGCGGCGCTCGGGTCACCGGCGGTGCCGGCGATCGCCGGCACCGGGAACCAACCGAGGAACTCGGCGAGGGCATCCGGGTCGGAGGCGACGGTGTCCAGCGTGCCCCGGTTCCAGTCGCCCATCAGCTCCATGGCGGCCTGGCCGTTGGCGAGCAGTCCGTTGGCACTGGTCGGATCGTTCTGGCCCGGGGTGGCGATGAAGTTGGGCTGGAACGGCTCGGTCTCGATGAAGGCCTGCAGGTCCTCGCCGGCCTTCACGAAGCACGGGTCGTCGAAGTTCAGGTCGGTGGTGGCCGACCGGAGCGTCTCCACCGAGCAGGCGCGCAGCGCGAAGTTGTACCACCAGTGCGCGGCGGGCCACTTGTCGCCGGCGCCGAGGGCGATCGGGATGACGTTGATCGCCTTGAGCTTGATGACCGCGTCGTTGAGCTCGTCGAACGTGGTCGGGGGCGCGGTGATGCCTGCCTGGGCGAAGAGGTCCTTGTTGTACCAGATGCCCTCGATGCCCATCCGGTACGGCAGTCCGTACTGCCGGCCGTCTGCCTGCCAGATCTCCACCGCGCTGCCGATGCTGGTCGCCTCGGTCTGCACCTCGTCGGTGATGTCCTTGAGGTAGTCGGCCTCGACCTGGTCGCGAAGCTCGCCACCGCCCCAGGCCTGGAAGATGTCCGGTGGGTCGTTGCTCAGCAGGGCAGCGGGGATTCGCGTCTGCTGGAGCTGGTTGGTCTCGATCCCCTCGATGTCGATCGTGACCGTCGGGTGCAGCGCGGAGAAGTCCGCAGCGACCTTCTTCCAGTAATCCTTGCCAGGTCCGTCCTGGGAGGCGTTGTGCCACCAGGTCAGGGTCACCGGGTTCTCGTACAGCTCACCCGCGGGTTCGTCGCTGTCGCCGCTGGAGCAGCCGGCGGCTAGGAGGGTGCTGGTCATAAAGAGCGCTAGGACGGCGCCGGTGCGGCGTGACATCGCCATGTGTGATCTCCTCGACTGATCAGTCGAGGTGCTTGGCCTGACGGCGAGTTTTACAGCCCCGAAACGCGGTGTCAATCGATATCGATAACGTTTTCGACTCGCCAGTGACGGGCCGTCGTCGGGCACATAGCATCGTCGGCGTGGAGTTTTCGCAGCGTGTGAAGATGTCGGACGTAGCCCGCGCGGCCGGCGTCTCGGTGGCGACCGTATCGAAGGTCGTCAACGGCCGGTACGGCGTCGCGCAGGCCACTGTGGAGCGGGTGCAGGAGGTGATCCACCAGCTCGGGTACGAGGCGAGTCTGGGGGCGCAGAGCCTGCGCAGTCACCGTACGAACGTGCTCGGGATCCTCGTGGCCGAGTTCGAACCGTTCTCCACCGAGCTGCTCAAGGGCGCATCCAGGGAGGTTGCCGGCACCGGCTACCAACTGCTGGCCTACTCCGGGGGCGACGGCGACGGCGCGGCCATCGGCTGGGAGCGCCGGTCGCTGGCGCGGCTGTCCGGGACACTCATCGACGGTGCCGTGGTCGTCACCCCAACGGTGGTGGAGACCAAGCAGGGCTTCCACGTGGTCGCGGTGGACCCGCACACGGGTCCGTCCGGACTGCCCACCGTCGACTCCGACAACTTCGCCGGTGCCATCCTCGCGACCAACTACCTGATCTCCCTCGGTCACCGCCGGATCGGGCATATCAGCGGCCGGACCGACCTGGAATCGTCGCGGTTGCGGGAGGCGGGCTTCCGCCAGGCCATGGCGGACGCGGGCGTGCCGGTAGACGAGACTCTCGTGCGGGTCGGCGGGTTCCGGATCGAGAGCGCCGCCGGCACCGCGGCCGAACTGCTCTCCGTCCCGGACCGACCGACCGCCGTCTTCGCCGGCAACGACCTGTCCGCCATCTCCACGCTGAACGTCGCCCGCGAGATGGGTCTGACGGTGCCCGACGATTTCTCCGTGATCGGCTTCGACAACATCCCGGAGTCGGCACTGGTCAACCCGCCGCTGACCACGATCATGCAGCCCTTGCAGCGGATGGGCGCCGAGGCGCTGCGCCTGCTCATCGACCTGATCGCCGGCGTCGAGCGGGACGCCCACATCCGGCTGCCGACCGAGTTGGTCGTCCGCGCCTCATGTCGTCCGCATCGTCCCCCGATCGGGGAGAGCGTGCCGATTCCGGTTCCGACCGGGACCATCGAGTCCACCTCGGTCGAGGCTGCGGCGGCCGGGGGCACGACCGGGCAGGCGACGGCGGTCTGATGGGCCGGACCGATCGTGGCGGCCGCGGCCACCGGCGAGAGGGAGGACCATGCTGAAACCGGCCATCTACCCGATACCGGCACCGCCTGCGGCGTGGCTGAGCATCGTGGCGCGACCTCGGGGTGGTGACTGGCTCGACGACGAGCTGGCCGCCCTGCGTACCGCCGGGGTCGACGTCCTGGTCTGCCTGCTCACCGCCGCCGAACGCGACGAACTCGGCCTGGCCGACGAGCCAGCCGCGGCGATCCGGGCGGGTCTGGAGTTCCACGGCCACGCGATCGCCGACCTCGGTGTGCCGGACCACCTGGCGGTCGAGCCGTTGCTGGACCTGCTGCTCACCGCCCTACGCCGCGGAAGGCACGTCTCGGTGCACTGCCGTGCGAGTATCGGCCGGTCCTCGCTGATCGTCGCGGCGCTGCTGACCCGGCTCGGGGTCGACATCGAGCAGGCCTGGGACGACATCGCCCGGGCCCGTGGCGTACCGGTGCCGGAAACCGCGGAGCAGCACCGCTGGCCGGTGTCGCGGTAACCACTCCGCTACCTACCGTCAGAGATCGCGTTGGTGCATGTTCGATAAGTTCGGCGGCGATCTCGGTGCTGGACCCACGGGTCCTGCGGATCGTCTGGGAGGCTCGCACGATGACCAACAAGAGTCGGCCTCGGCCGCCGGCCGCGCGCACCGTCCGGCCGGTTGCCCCACCGGCCCGGCGCGCCGCCGCCCTGGTGATCGCATTCGCGCTCGGTGCCCTGCTCGCCGGGCCGATCGCGGCCGTGACCGCCGGTGGCGACCCGGTGGACGGCGGCCCGGCGGGTGTCTCGGCCGACGACCCGGTCGCGGTACTGCGGGCACAGGAGGCCGAACGGAACGCGGCGCAGATCGTGGAGCTGACCTCGCTGGCCCGGCGCGAGCAGGAAAGCCTCGTACCCGTGCTCGAAGGGCTGGCCACGGCAGTGCCGGCAGGTCGGCCCCCTGGTCCGGCCGCCACCCAGTTCGACGTGGAGGGCTGGCAGATGGTCACCGCGGCCGTGGTCGGGAACTTCGCCAACCCGCCGTCCGGTGGCACCGGCGTGAACATCGCCCGCTCCGGCCTGGCCGCGGCGGTACGGGCGCTCGACGCCGCGGTCGACACATACGCGGCGGCGCTGGCCCAACCGCCGGCCGCCCGCACGGCGCTGCTGGAACTCGCCGGTCGCCAGCGGGACATCGCGGTCGCCACCTGGTCGACCGCCGCGACCCAACTCGACGTGCTCAACATCGAGGCCGGCAACGGACATGTCCACGTCTTTCTCCCGGCCGCGCCGGGGCAGGGAGCGCTGACCCCCGACGGCGCACCGGAAGGTGAGTGACCTGGAATACTCTTCGCTGCTCCGTCGAACCCTTCTGGTCACCACCGGATGTGCGACAGCGCCAAAGGTGTGAGACAGAACCCGTACGTCGATGTTCGGCCCTCTGGCGTTTCCGGCCGACAGGCGAACGTGTGATCCTTATCGGGAGTCGCTTGCGCGACGCGTGAGTCGTAGGCCTACCGGAGGGGTCGATCGGGTGTTCAGCCGTGTTGCCATCGTCAACCGTGGAGAGGCCGCGATGCGGCTCATCCACGCGGTCCGGGAACTGGCCGCCGAGACCGGGACGCGAATCGAGACCGTCGCCCTCTACACCGACGTCGATCGCACCGCGACGTTCGTCCGCGAGGCGGACATCGCCTACGACCTCGGCCCGGCGTCCGCCCGGCCGTACCTCGATCTGACGGTGCTGGAGCGCGCACTGGTGCAGACCGGAGCCGACGCGGCGTGGGTCGGTTGGGGGTTCGTCGCGGAGGCCCCGGCATTCGCGGAGCTGTGCGAGAAGACCGGTGTCACCTTCGTCGGACCGAGCGCGGACGCCATGCGCCGGCTCGGCGACAAGATCGGCGCGAAGCTGATCGCCGAGGAGGTCGGCGTGCCGGTCGCGCCGTGGAGCCGCGGCGCGGTCGAGACCCTGGACGCGGCACTGACGGCGGCGACCGATATCGGCTACCCGTTGATGCTGAAGGCGACCGCCGGTGGCGGCGGGCGCGGCATCCGGGTGGTCACCAACGAGGTCGAGCTCGCCGACGCGTTCGAGCGCACCAGCCAGGAAGCGGCCCGGGCGTTCGGCAGCGGTGTCGTGTTCCTGGAGCGCCTGGTCACCGGTGCTCGACACGTGGAGGTCCAGGTGATCGCCGACGGTCAGGGTACCGCCTGGGCGCTCGGGGTCCGGGACTGTTCGGTGCAGCGGCGCAACCAGAAGGTGATCGAGGAGTCGGCGTCGCCGGTGCTCAGCCCGGCGCAGGCCGCCGAACTCAAGGCGTCCGCCGAACGGCTGGCTATCGCCGTCGGCTACCGGGGCGCGGCGACCGTCGAGTTCCTCTACCACCCGGGCGACCGGATGTTCGCGTTCCTCGAAGTCAACACCCGGCTGCAGGTCGAGCACCCGATCACCGAGTCCACCACCGGATTCGACCTGGTCAAGGCACAGCTGCACGTGGCGGCGGGCGGGCGGCTCGCCGGCGAGCCGCCGGTGGAACGCGGGCACGCCATCGAGGCCCGGCTCAACGCCGAGGACCCCGATCGCGACTTCGCGCCGTCGCCCGGTCGGATCGCCCGGCTGGTGCTGCCCTCCGGGCCAGGCATCCGGGTGGACACCGGCGTCAGCGAGGGCGACACCATACCCGCCGCCTTCGACTCCATGATCGCGAAGATCATCGCGTACGGGCGGGACCGCGACGAGGCGCTCGGCCGACTGCGCCGGGCGATGGCCAACACCACCGTGATCATCGAGGGCGGTGCGACGAACAAGAGCTTCGTGCTTGACCTGCTCGACCAGCCCGAGGTGATCGACGCCAGCGCGGACACCGGCTGGATCGACCGCGTGCGCGGCGAAGGCCGGCTCGTCGCGCACCGGCACGTCGCCGTCGCGCTCGCCGCCGCAGCCATCGAGGGCTACGAAGAGGACGAACGCGTCGAGCGGCAGCGCCTGCTGGCGACGGCGTCCGGCGGACGCCCGCAGGTGCAGCACGCCAGCGGCCGACCGCTGGACCTCAAACTCCGGGGTGTCGGCTACCGCGTACGGGTGGCGCGCACCGGCGCATACCGTTTCCGGGTCGGCATCGAGGCGGGGGACATCGTCCACAGCGCCGACGTCGAGCTGGACCGCTTCGACCGGCACACCGGGCAGATCGTCGTCAACGGCGCCCGATTCCGGCTGGTCACCGATACGCACGGGCCGGTCCATCTGGCCGAGGTCAACGGCGTGACCCACCGGGTCAGCCGCGACGAGGGCGGCGTGCTCCGCGCGCCGATGCCCGCGCTGGTCGTCGCCACGCCGGTGCAGGTCGGCGCCGAGGTCGAGCAGGGCGCACCGGTGTTGGTGCTGGAAGCCATGAAGATGGAGACGGTCCTGCGGGCGCCGTTCAAGGCGCGGCTGAAGGAATCCGCCGTATCAGTGGGCAACCAGGTCGAAGCGGGCGCACCGCTGCTGCGGTTGGAGCCGGTCGCCGACGACGCAGCCGGTACGCCGACCACCTCCACAGACACCCCCATCGAGTTGGACATGCCCGTCGCGCCCGAGGATCTTCCCCCGGCCGAGCGTTCCCGGCGTGGTCAGGAGGATCTGCGCGGCCTGCTGCTCGGCTTCGACGTCGATCCACACGACGACCGGCGGGTCCTCGACGGCTACCTCGTCGCGCGGCAGGCCGCCGCCGAGGACGGCGACCGGCCACTGGCCGAGGAGATCGACCTCGTCGAGGTCTTCGCGGACCTCGCCGAACTGAGCCGCAACCGGCCGACCGGCGAGGACGGCGGCGACGGCCACGTCCACAGCGACCGCGAATACTTCCACACCTATCTGCAGAGCCTCGACGTCGAGCGGGCCGGACTGCCGGATGCCTTCCAGACCAAGCTCGCCAAGGCGCTCAGCCACTACGGCGTCACCGACCTGGAGCGCTCTCCCGAACTCGAAGCCGCCGTCTTCCGGATCTTCCTCGCACTGCAACGCGCGTCCGCCGACGCCACGGTCGTCGCGACGCTGCTGCGCGCCTGGCTGCGCGAACCCCCACCAGGCCAGCTGCTACACGAGCCCGCCGGTCTCGCGCTGGAACGGCTGGTGGCCGCGACGCAGGTCCGTTTCCCGGTGATCGCCGACCTCGCCCGCGGCGTGGTGTTCGCCTGGTTCGCCCAGCCGTTGCTGCGCCGCAACCGGGCCCGCGTCTACGCCAAGGTGCGCGCACACCTGCGTCACCTGGACTCGCAACCGGACGCGCCGGATCGCGCCGAGCGCATCGCTGAGATGGTACGCAGCACCGAACCACTGGTCCGGCTGCTCGGTCAGCGTATCGTTCGCGACCACCTCGACAACACGGTGATGCTGGAGGTACTGACCCGGCGGTACTACGGCAACAAGGGACTCGCCGGCGTCCACGCCCACCAGGTGTCCGGGTGCAGTTTCGTGCTCGCCGAGCGGGCGGACTCGAGCGTGGTCACCGCCGCGGTGAGCTTCGACGCGTTGGGCGCCGCGCTCGCCGGGCTGGCGGAGCTGGCCAACGGTCGGCAGTCCATCGACGCCGACATCTATCTCGCCTGGGAGAACCAGCCGGAGGACTTCGACGCCATGGTGGCGGCGCTGCTCGAGGTCGTCACCGCCTACCCGTTGCCGCGTCAGGTCCGCCGGGTGACCACCACCATCGCGGGCCGGGCCGGAGCGGTGATGCACCATCACTTCACGTTCCGCCCGTCCAGCCGGGGAATGGTCGAGGAACGACTGATCCGCGGCCTGCACCCGTACATCGCGCAGCGGATGCAGCTGGAGCGGCTGCGTAAGTTCGACCTGACCAGGCTGCCGTCGTCGGACGAGGAGGTCTACCTCTTCCAGTGCGTGGCGCGAGAGAACCCGTCGGACGAGCGCCTCGTCGCGTTCGCCCAGCTGCGTGACCTGACCCAACTGCGCGACCACGACGGCCGGCTGGTCACCCTGCCCACCACTGAGGACACCGTCGCAGCCTGCCTCGACTCGATCCGCCGGGCCCAGTCGCGACGCCCGTCGAAGACGCGCTTCAACACCAACCGCATCGTGATCTACGTGTGGCCGCCCAACGACCTCACCCGCGAGGACATGGAGATGATCGCCGGGCGGGTGCGCCCGACGACCGTCGGAGCCGGCCTGGAGGAGATTCTGTTCATCGGGCGCCAGCGCGACCACCGGACCGGCGAGCTGGCGAAGATCGCCGTTCGGATCTCCTTCGACGCCGCCGGCGGTGCCCAGCTGAGCGTCGGCGAACCGCCGGTCGAGCCGGTCGAGCCGCTGGACGACTACCGGCTGAAGGTGCTGCGGGCGAGCAGCCGCAACACCGTGTATCCGTACGAGCTGATCGGCAGGCTCGGCGACTTCGTCGAGTACGACCTCGACGACGACCACGCGCTGGTGCCGGTCGATCGAGCCAAGGGGCGCAACAGCGCGGCGATCGTCGCCGGCGTGGTCACCACGGTGACTCCCCGGCACCCGCAGGGCGTCACCCGGGTCGTGCTGCTCGGCGATCCGACGAAGTCGCTCGGTGCCCTGTCGGAGCCGGAGTGCCGCCGGGTCATCGCGGCCCTGGACCTGGCCGAGCGGATGCGGGTGCCGTTGGAGTGGTACGCACTGTCCGCCGGGGCCCGGATCTCGATGGCGTCGGGCACCGAGAACATGGACTGGGTGGCCGGCGCGCTGAAGCGGATCGTCGAGTTCACCCAGGCCGGCGGCGAGATCAACATCGTGGTCGCGGGCATCAACGTCGGTGCGCAGCCGTACTGGAACGCCGAGGCGACGATGCTGATGCACACCAAGGGGGTCCTGGTGATGACGCCGGACTCGGCGATGGTGCTCACCGGCAAGCAGTCGCTCGACTTCTCCGGTGGCGTCTCCGCCGAGGACAACTTCGGCATCGGCGGCTACGACCGGGTGATGGGTCCGAACGGTCAGGCGCAGTACTGGGCACCGAATCTGACCGCCGCACGGAACGTTCTGCTGGCGCACTACGACCACACGTACGTCGCACCGGGGGAGACTTCGCCTCGGCGGGCGAGCACCACCGACCCCACCGACCGCGACATCTCCGCCTTCCCGCACACGGTGGCCGGCAGCGACTTCACCACCGTCGGCGAGATCTTCTCGGTCGAGGCCAACCCGGATCGCAAGAAGCCGTTCGACATCCGGATCGTGATGCGGGCGTTGGCCGACCAGGACCATCCGGTGTTGGAGCGCTGGGCGGGGATGGCCGACGCGGAGACCGCCGTGGTGCAGGACGTGCACCTCGGCGGCATGCCGGTGTGTCTGCTCGGTATCGAGTCGCGCACCGTGGCACGCCGTGGCTTCCCGCCCACCGACGGGCCGGACACCTACACCGCCGGAACGCTGTTCCCGCAGTCGTCGAAGAAGGCCGCGCGGGCGATCAACGCGGCCAGCGGCAACCGACCGCTCGTCGTGCTGGCCAACCTGTCGGGCTTCGACGGCTCGCCCGAGTCGATGCGCAAGCTGCAACTGGAGTACGGCGCGGAGATCGGCCGGGCCATCGTGAACTTCCGTGGGCCGATCGTGTTCTGCGTGATCTCGCGGTACCACGGCGGCGCGTTCGTGGTGTTCTCGAAGGCGCTGAACCCCAACATGACCGTACTCGCGCTGGAGGGCTCATTCGCCTCGGTGCTGGGCGGCGCTCCCGCCGCAGCGGTCGTGTTCGCCGGCGACGTGGACGCCCGTACCGCGCGCGACCAGCGGGTACGGGATCTCGAGGCCCGGGTGGCCGCCGCGTCTGGTACCGACCGCGCCGCTTTGGCCGCCGAGCTCGACGAGCTGCGGTCGTCGGTGCGGGCGGAGAAGCTGGGCGAGGTGGCCACCGAGTTCGACCGGATCCACAACATTCAGCGTGCCGTCGAGGTCGGCTCGGTCGACGCGGTGATCCGCGCCGCCGAACTGCGGCCACGCATCATCGACACCATCGAGTCCCAGCTGATCCGGAACTGACCGGCCGTCGGCAGCCGCTTGGTCCCGGTCAGATCCTTTGCCCGGGACCAAGCAACCGTGCCCGGCGGTGCGGTACACCGAAACCGGCGGGGACGATCGCGAGCAGGACGATCGCGGCGACCGCCGGCCGCCAAGGCAGCGCCTCACCGACCGTCGGCTGCTGATGCGGTGGCCGAGCAGCACCCCGGCGGTCACCGCCCACCCCGGTCCGCAGCCACCGGCCGAGGTAGAGGTATCCGCCTCGGCGAGCATCCGGACCAGCAGGGCGGACACCTCGTTGCCGTTCCGCGGCACCGCGTACAGCAGATCCGTCCAGTCGAGGCAGGCCGGCACCAGGTCGGTCCGCCTCCGGCCGGTCCGGGACAGGCGGTCCCGGACCTCGGTGAGGGCTTCGTCCAGCAGATCGAGGCCGTTGCGGTGCGGACCGTGGGTGAATACCTGGTATCGGACCTCACCGCTCGGTGTCGTCGGTACGGGGGCGGGCACCGGCGACGAACCTGTCGAGCGCTGGGCCGTGCAGCACGCCAGCGGGCACCGGGTCGCGTAGCGCCCGTACCACCAGACGAGCCACCGGCAGCCGATCCGGGCACCGCGCCGCGGCGAGCACCACGTTGCCGTACCGCCGGCCGCGCAGCATTCGTCGATCGGCGACGACGCAGACGTCGGCGAAGACCGCCCGCAGCGTGGCCACCTGAACGCGGGTGAGGACCAGTGGCGGCAGGTCGGTGACGTTGACCAGATAGATGCCGTCCGGTCGCAACACCCGGGCGACCTCGGCGGCGAAAGCGACGGTGGTCACGTGCGGCGGCATCCGGGCAGCCTGGTAGATGTCGGCGAGCACCAGGTCGTACGCGTCGGCGTAAGCGGCGGTGACCGCCTCCAGAGCGTCGGCGATGTGGACCTCGATACCGGCCGGTCGAGGTGGCAGCTCACGCGCCACCAGCTCGACCACGGCCGATTCCCGCTCGACCGCCACCTGCACCGAGCCGGGCCGGGTGGTGGCGATGTAGCGTGGCAGCGTCAGCGCACCGCCGCCGAGGTGCAGCACGTCCAGCGGATCACCGGCCGGTGCGGCGAGATCGGCCATGGCGGCCATCCAGCGGACGTAGTCGAAGTGCAGGTACGTGGGGTCGGCGACATCCACGTACGACTGCTCGACGCCGCCGGCGAGCAGCGTGCGTCCGGTGGGCCGGGCCGGATCGGCGGCCAGCCCGAGCCGGTCGTCGGGTACCTCCACGAACGGCAGCCTAGCGCTGCGGTCCGGGACACACGCCAGGCCTGCAGATCGCGTTCGACGTTGCGATCCCGCCGCGATCCCGCCGCGGCGCCGACATTCGTGAACGGCCCGGAGCTGATTCGTCGGGTTCGTTCCACGGATCGGACCGTGGAGGACGGCAAGCGGGACGGGGGCGGTTGGCGATCATCGACCTCTGTGGTTGTATAGATCGATAACGATCCGTGACGTAGGAGTAGCAGTTGGGTATCGGGTCGGGAATCGGGACGGACCGGGACACCACCGGCGACGATCCGTCGTCCGCCGGACCCGTCGCCCGGCCTCCACGCCCGGCGACGATGAGCCGGGACTTCGCACTGTTCTGGACGGCGCAGACGGCCAGCGCCATCGGTGACCGGCTGACCGGATTCACCGTGCCGACCATGGTGATCCTGCTCCTCGACGCGTCGAACGTCGAGGTGGGGATGGTGGCTGCGGCGGGGTGGTTGGCCTACCCGGTCGTCGGCCTGTTCGCCGGCGCCCTGCTGGTGCGAGCCAACGTGCTGCGCGTGACGATATCCGCCGAGCTGGTCCGGTGCGGGGTCTTCGTGCTGCTGGCGGTCGCGGTCGCCATCGGGTGGATCACCTCGGTGGTGCCGGTCGTCGCCCTGGTCGCCGCCGCCGGTGTCGCCACCGTCTTCAGCGACCTGTGCGGTCAGGTCATGGTGCCAGCACTGGTCCCGCCGGCACGGCTGGTCGCAGCGAACTCCCGTCAGCAGGCCTCGGACAGCGCGTCGAAGCTTGCCGGTCCAGCACTCGGCGGTGCCGTCGTCGGCGGGCTCGGCGCGGTCACGGCGCTGTTCATCGGCGCGGCGCCGTTCCTGATGTCGGCGCTGCTGCGCGCGCGGATCCGGCTTGCCCGACTGCCCCGCCCGGACCGGACGTCGGTGCTGAGACGGGTACGCGACGGACTGGGCTACACCCGTCACCACCCCCTGCTCCGGCCGTTGGTCGCCAGCTCCGCGCTGCGGGCGTTCGGCGTCGGCGCCATCGACGCGGTCCTGCTGCTGTTCGCCTACCGCACCCTCGGTATGTCCAGTGCGAGCACCGGTCTGTTGCTCGCGGTCGGTGCCGCCGCCGCGTTGCTCGGGGTCCTCGGCGCTGAACCGTTGACCCGGATCCTCGGTGCCCGCAGGGCATTGGTGGTGACCTGCCTCGAAGGGCTGGCGTGGGTCGCGCTCCCGCTGTGCCTGCTCGTGTCCGCGCCGGTTGCCCTGCTGTTCGCGATCCGCGCCTTCTCAGCGCTGTGGATGCCGGCGTGGGGGGTGGTGGTCACCAGTATCCGGCAGCAGGTGACTCCGGCGGACCGGCAGGCGACCGTACACGCCACCGCGCGGGTGCTGACATCGTCGGCGATCCCGCTCGGCGCGCTCACCGGGGGGACGGCCGCCAGCCTGGTCGGTGGCCCACTCGGCTCGTCGGGTGCGCTCGCCGTGGTGATCGCGGCGGCGGGACTGTGCGTGGCCGGATCCGTCCTTCTCCTGCCCGCGCGGCTGCCCGATCACCGTAGCCGGCCGCGTACGTCCGACGCTGCCAGATGGGAGAGACCATGCACCCCACTACCACCAGAACGTTGAACACCAAGGAGTTCGCCGACATCAAACACACGGCCGCCATCCGATCGGCGGCCCGCAGACACCAACGTGACGACCCCGGGTACGCCGCCGCACTGCCGCAGGAGATCAGCCTCCAGCTCACCTACCGGTGCAACCTGCGGTGCGTGCACTGCTACCAGTGGAACGAGCAAGGCTTCTTCCGCGATTTCAGCTCCGCCAAACAACGGTCCGAGCTGGACATCGGGGCGGTGGCGGAGGTACTACGGGTCACCGCCGCGAACCGGGCCAAGCTGTTCCTGTGGGGCGGTGAACCGTTGATGTACACCAGGTTCACCGAGCTGACCGACCTGCTGGAACGCTACCCGCGTACGGTGAATATGTGCACCAACGGCCTGCTGTTCCGCCGCCGCCTCGACGATCTGCTTCGTATCGGCGCGAACCTGAACCTGCTGGTCAGCCTCGACGGGTTGGGTGACGAGCACGACGCGATCCGTGGTCCGGGCACCTTTGCGCGTACCACCCAGAACATCCGACGTATGCTCGAGCTCAAACGCGCCGGTGACTTCGACGGCGAGGTTTCGCTGTCGTGCATGGTCTCCCACGCCACCGTCGGCACGATGTACGAGTTCATGCAGTGGGCCGAGGAGCTGGGCGTCAACACCGTCTACTTCCAGTTTCCGTGGTACATCAGCCCCGAGGTCGCACGGGCGATGGACGATCTCTACGAGCGGTCCTTCGCCTGGCTCGCCAACGACACCGGCACCGACAGGCCCACCTGGCATTCCTATACGTACCAGCTGCCACCCGAACTGTTGCCCGTGCTGCGTGAGTCGATGACCCGCCTGGCTGAGCGGCGGTGGCGGGTCCGGGTGCGCTACCAGCCTCAGCTGGAACCGGACGAGGTGGAGGACTTCATCCTCGGCACCTCACGACCGGCACAGAACCGCAGCAAGTGCCTGGCCGTGTCGAACCGGTTGGAGGTGCATGCCGACGGCAACGTCAGCTCGTGCAAGTTCTTCCCCGAGTTCGTGGTCGGCAACCTGTACGACACAGGTGTGGTCGAGCTGTGGCGTGGCGAGGCGTTCCGCGAGGTCCGCAAGATCTTGTCGGCTGGCGGCATGATGCCGGTCTGCTCGAAGTGCATTCTGCTGTACCTGAACGGAGTGTGACCGGGTGGAAGAGATCTACGCGACGATCAAGAACGTGCTCGCGGGCGTGCTGATGAACGGCACCGAAGCGGCCGACATCGCCACCGACGCCGATCTGGTCGAGGAGTACGGGCTGGACTCCCTGCAGGCGATCTCCTTCCTGCTGGGCGTGGAGGACGTGTTCGACATCGAGCTGGACTACGACTCGCTGAGCCTGGACCTGTTGCGATCGGTGCGGACCTTCGGCAGCTGGGTGGCCACCCTGGACGGCGTGGCGTCGCGGTGACGCCGGCCTTGCGGATCGGCACGTTCGATGCCGAGCGTTGGTGGCGCCCGGACGATCTCGCCCGGCTGCCGGAAACGACCGCGTTCGCGTCGTCGACGCGGGGCCAGGTCGAGGCGATGGACGAGGTGCTCGCGGGGATGTGCGCGCCCGGCGACACGCTCGTCACCCGGCGAGCGATGGACGGGGAGCTGCTCGCGGCGTTGGCCGAGGCCGGCCTGCGGTTCGCGAATCACCCGGTGGCCGGGAACGCGACGGCCGACGACGTGGCCGAGTCGTTCGCCACCGATCCCGCCGCACCGCGACTGTTGGCCACTCACCGTCTGGACCCGTACGCGGTCACCAGCCCGATCACCGCGCTCGCCCACGCGTCAGCGGACCGGCCGACGCACCCTTTGCCGGCGGTGGCGGACGTGGCGCGGGTCAACTCCAAAAGGTGGTCCAACGAGGTGGTGCGGGAACTCGGGTACGTCGGTGCGGCCGAGCCGGTCAACTCGACCACGGAGCTGGCGCGGGCGGTGACGCGGGTCGGTTTCCCGGCGGTGGTCAAGGACCCGTTCGGCGTCGCCGGCGGTGGCACCTTGACCGTTGCCTCGCCGGGCGTCCTGCGGGCGATCACCCGGGTACTGGACCGGCAGGTGGCGGCCGGCAGCCGGGTCGAGCTGCTCGTGCAACGGCACTACGCCAAGCGGCACGACCTGTCCGCGCACGGCGAACTGGGCCGTGACGGGACCTGGCGGTGGCTGGGAGTGTGCTCCGTACACAATCGGGGATTCCGGTTCGCCGGCGCCGGGCCGGCGGACGAGACGGTGGCGCCGCTGGAGCCGCAGCTGCGGGCGGTGGCCGGTGAGGTGGCGCGGCGGGCGTTCGCCGCCGGCTACTGGGGCCCGCTGTCGATCGACGCGATGGTGCTCGGCGACGGCACCCTGCTGCCCGTGCTGGAGGTCAACGCCCGGATCTCACTCGGGCGGCTGGTGCTGCAAATGGAGCGCTTCTGCGCCGACGGACCGGGCGATCCGGCCCGCTGTCACCTCTGGCAGTTCGAGTTGGCCGCGCGGCCGGGCACCACCACCGGCCAGCTGCTGGGTGCGTTGCGCCGTGACAACCTGCTGTACCTGGCCGACGGGTCGGCCGGGGCCGGCCGGTCGGCCCGGACCGGCTGCGTGCCCCTGGGCGGTGTCGTGGCGACGCCGGTGACCCGATGGCACTGCGTGCTGCGCGGCGTACCGGGTCAGGCGGCGCGATTGCGGGAGCGCGTACTCGCGTCGTTGGCGTCGGTGGGATTGCGGCAGACGGGGTCGGCGCATGTGGCTTGAGCTGGGCCTGATCGGGGCGACTGGGATCGCGGCCCGGGCGGTGATCGCGCCGAGTCGCGCGATCAGCGGGGTCACAGCGGTGGCGGTCGCGGCCGGTGATCCGGCCCGGGCGCGAGCGTTCGCCCAGCGGCACGGTGTGCCCCGGGTGCACCGGGACTATGCCGCGCTGGTCGCGGACCCGACGCTGGACGCGGTCTACGTGTCGCTGCACAACTCCGCGCACGCGAGGTGGGCGCTGGCCGCCGCGCGTTGCGGCAAGCACGTGTTGGTGGAGAAGCCGCTGTGCCTGACCACCGGCGAGGCCGCTGCACTGATGGCCGCAGCTGCCGAAACAGGGGTGCTCGTCGCCGAGGCGGTGCCCACTGCGGGACATCCGTGGCAGGACGCGGTGCGGGAGATCCTCGCCGAGGAAAGGTTCGGGCAGCTGCGCACGGTGACGACGACCATCGAGTTCACCCCACCGGCCGACGGCGGGTACCGGCTGCGCCGCGAGCTCGGCGGCGGCATCTTCCTGGATACGGCGAGCTACTGGCTGCAGGCCGTTCAGGCGATCATGGGCCTGGACGGGGTACGCGGCGATGGCCGGCGGGTGCGGGTCATGCCGGGCGGTGCCGACCTCGAGTTCGCCGCCCACGTCGAGCGGGGTGGCGTACGGGCCGAACTGGCGTGCCGGTTCGGCCCGAGACCGGTAGCCGAGCACGAGTTGCAGTTCACCCAGGCACGGGTCCGGGTCCGGGCCTTCCTCCGGCCGATCGTGGCAGCCCTGCCCTTGAACATCGCGGTACGCCACGCCGACGGTGGTACCACCATCGAGTCCTTCCCGCCGGTTTCCTACTACGACCGGCAGCTACGGAGGTTCGCCGAACTCGTCGCGGGAGACGGGGCGGCCCGCACCGCCGAACTGGCCGCGGCGGCGCAGCGGGTCGCCGTGATGACCACGATTCAGGACCGCGCCACGACCCATCAGAAGGGGTTCGGTGACCAGCAAGATGACCGTTGACGGGGGTGGTCGGCAGATCCGACCGGACCGGACACGACTGATCGCGATGTTGCGGCGGGCCGGAGTGCCCGAGCCGTCGGACGCGCTGGTCGAACCAGCCTCCGGCGGTACCTTCAACACCGTGTTCCGGGTCACCGGTGGGGCCCGACGCCTGGTTCTCAAGATCGCTCCGCCGCCGGCCGCGGCGGGCCTGACCTACGAGCGTGACCTGCTGTCCACCGAGGCCGCCTTCTACCGCGCAGCGGCACCCGTGCTGCCGGTGCCGGAGGTCGTGCACGTCTGCACCGACCGTGACCTGGTACCCGCCGACTGGCTGCTGATGACCGAACTGCCCGGCGCCAACTGGTACGACAGCCAGCACCGCCTCGCCGGGCAGCCCACCGTACGGCTGCGGCGCACGCTCGGCGCGGCGGTCGCCGGCCTGCACCGGGTCAGTGGTGGCGGCTTCGGCTACCCCCAGCTTGGTCTGTCCGCCGACTGGCCGACCGCGTTCACCGGAATGCTGGAAGCGGTCCTCGCCGATGCCGCCCGGTACGGTGTCGACCTGCCGGTGCCCGTCGAGATGCTGCAGGCCCGGGTCTCTGCGGCCCGCCCGGCGCTCGCCGAGGTCACCGTTCCGACCCTGGTCCACTTCGATCTGTGGCCGGGCAACGTGCTCGTCGACCCGGATCAGGTCCGGGTCACCGGGGTGGTCGACGGCGAGCGCGCGTTCTGGGGAGACCCTCTCGCCGAACTGCCGTCACTCGGGCTGTTCGGGCGAGCGGAGAAGGACCCGGATCTGATCGCCGGCTACCGTTCCGCGGGCGGGACGCTGGACGTCGGTCCGGCGGGCGGGCCGCTGGACGCCGACCCAATGGAGGGCGGGCCGGAACTCGGCGTGGCGGCCCGGTTGCGCCTGGAACTCTACCGCGTCTACCTCTACCTGATCATGACCGTCGAAGCGGTGCCGCGCGGGGCCACCGGACCGGACGACCGCGCCATGGCCAGGTTGGTCACCAGCCACCTTCGGGCAGCCGTGGACCGGCTGGCCTGGACCGAATCATGATCGAGGTGCTCACCTCCGGTGTCGCCCTCGGCGTGCATGTCCCCGGCCTGCTGCTGTCCGATCGGCTGCGGGAGCGGAACACACCGGTGCGGGTCACCGTGCTGGAACGCCTGCTGCCACCGGCCAAACTCGCCACCACCACGGCGATGAAGGTGGCCTTCCACCGAGACTTCCGCGTCGCGTTGACCGGGCAGCGGATCGCGACCAACCCGGTCGAGGCGGTGCCGGGCGATCGCCTCGATGAGCTGTTCGCCGACTGGTCGATCTGGCGACCACACCGGTTCGTCGTGTTCTCCGGATACTGGTTGCCGGTCGTCGCCCGCTACATCGACCAGCACCGACAACCCGCCCACGTGGTCGTGTGCCACGTCGACTCGGTCGCCTCACCGTCGTTCAAGGACAGCACCGCCTACCCGGGCGAGCGGGTCTGGCTCGCGGACGCCGAGCGGGTGTCGACACCCGCGACGATCCCGGTTTCACGTACGCCGCAGCTGCCGTGGGCGGACCGGGACCGGACTCTGCTGCTGCACGGCGGCGGATGGGGGATGGGCACCTACCGTGACCACCTGGGCGCCCTGGTGGCGGCCGGCTACACGTTGGACGTCATCGCCCACGAGCGGGCGGACGCGACCGTAGACGACCCGGCGGTGCGGTACCACCTCATCGACCCGGACTGGCAGCCGTGGACCGATGACGGATACCCCCCGCTCGGCCGGCTGCGCCCGGGCATCCCGACCGACTTCGTCCGCGGCGCAGGCCACCACCCCTCGTTCGACCTGACGCGCGTCGCGATGGCGGTGGTCAGCAAACCGGGCGGTGGCACGCTGCTCGACTCGCTGTGGTCGGCGACCCCGCTGGTGCTGCTGGAACCCTTCGGTGACCACGAGCGGCGCAACGGCGACCTGTGGCGGCGGCTCGGGTTCGGCATCGCCTTCGACGAATGGCGTGACCAGGGGTACCCGTCCGAAGCGCTTGCCCGGGCGCACAACGCGCTACGCGGCGCGGCGCGGCGGGTGCCGGATCTGACCGAACAACTGACGTCGGGACTGTGACCGGAAAGAGGTTGTGGGGATGAGTACCGTCTGGCCACTGTCGACCTGGCAGCGTTTCATGGTCGCCGGGGAAGCCACCAGGCCCGGGCGCGCCACCGACCCGTGGTTCACCGTCAACGCCGTACTGTTGATCATGGGCACGCTCGACCTGCGGGTCCTGGCCGCCGCCGCCAACGATCTGGTCGCCCGGCACGACGTGTTGCGGGCCCGGGTCGACGTCCACGCGGGCACACAGGTGGTCGAGGAGGTGGTCCCCGCGTCGATCGATCTGCTCGATGGGTGGTCCGGGTCCGCCGAGGAGTTGCTGCACCACCCGGTTCCGGCCGCGACCGTACGCACCCCACTGGTGCTGCGGGTGGTTCGGCGGTCGCCGCGGGAACATCTGCTCGCCGTGCATCTGCACCACCTGTTCAGCGACCCGGTGACGCTTTGGCGGATTCTGCGCGACCTCGGCGACCTTTACGCCGCCCGGTGCGGCGCGCCACGACCGGAGCCGCCGACCGGACAGTACGGTGAGTACGCGGTGTACGAGGCGGCGGTGGCCGACTCGTACGAGACCGAGGCGGCCCGGTGGTGGCGCTCCGTGTTGGCCGACGTCGCTCTCGCCGCCCCGTCGCCTGCGGCCAGCAGCCCGCCGTTCGCGCTGCGCCGGCAGGTGCTGCCCAGCGACGATTTCGCCCGGTTGCAGTCCTGGTCCCGATCGCGGCGGGGTACCCCGTTCGCCGGGCTGCTCGCGGTGTTGACCGAGCAGATGGCGCCGTACGCCGTCGCCGGCAAGGGTGACCATCTGCTGTTCAGCACGCTGTTCGAGCGCCGCGACAGCCCGCGCTGGCGGACCATGGCCGGCCCGTGCCTGACGCCGGCGTACGTCGCGGTGCCGTTGACCGCGACCGCCGAGCTGCGCGCGTTGGCCCTGACGTTGAGCGCGGCAGTGCGCTACTGTCGATACCCGACCTGGACCCTGGACCGGGTGACTGGCCGTGGCGCAGACCCCGCGAGGTTCGTGCCGTTCATCGAGCTGATTCCACAACTGCGACCGGACACGATCCTGTTCGGGCGGTCACTGGCTGCGGTGGCCGCCGCCGCCGGTCCGCCGGACGTCGGCGACACCTCCTTTCTGGGGATCAGGTTCCGAACGGACGTCGACGGGGCGTTGACGGCACATGTACGCGGCGACGGGCTCGGGTGGACCGGGCAGGTGGTGCGGACGGTGCTGGACCGGATGCCAGGGCGGGTACGGGACGTGACCGCATGATCGGTGCGTGGTTGGGGCGGGTGCTGGGTGGCGGGCCTGCGGCTCCGACGTACGGCAGGCGCCCCCACTCCACGAGGTACGTCATGTACGAGCGGCTGACCTCCGTGGTAGCGAACACCATCGACGGGGAGGGCGGCGCAGGACTGAGCGTCCTGGCGATCAGCGGATCGAAGTACTTCGCCGAACAGATCGGCCTGGGGAAGGCTGCTACCGTCGAGGCCAACTATCCAGAGTTCGACATGCTGGCGCTGCCGTTTCCGGACAACGAGTTCGACGTGGTGCTCAGCGACCAGGTGCTCGAGCACGTCGAGGGCGACCCCTTCGCCGCGGTCCGGGAAAGCGTCCGCGTCACCAGACCTGGCGGTCACATCATCCACACCACCTGTTTCTTCAACCAGATCCACGGGTCTCCCCAAGACTTCTGGCGGTTCACTCCGGACGCCCTGCGCCTGCTCTGCCGTGGCGTTGCCGACCCGATCGATGTGGGTGGGTGGGGAAACCTGGCGATGCTGCCGATCACCTGGTTGGGCCTGCGATTCAGGCCCGTACCGGCGAGTCGCTGGCATCCGCTGCACCGACTCGCCGTCCGCAACAATCCGCTTTGGCCCGTCGTCACGTGGATTGTCGCCCGCAAAAAGATTCCAAGCCATGACGGGTAGCCGGTCGTGCCCGGCCGCCGCCGGTGTCTGAACATCGATCCACTCGACGTGGGTTGCCGCCGGGCGAGAGCCGAGCGGGTGGTGCTCGGGTACGGTTTGCCGATGGTCGGAGGCTGCGGGCGTCGGCTGAGCGGTAGCGGTGGCCCGCAGGCGAGACGGGCCGGGGGAGGGAGCGGGCGTGGTGCGGCGCAGAGCCCTGGTGGTCCGGGGCGGCTGGGAGGGACACCGGCCGGTCGAGGCGACGGAGTTGTTCATCCCGTTTCTCGAACGCAGCGGATACGCGGTACGGGTGGAGGGGTCGACGGAGGTCTACGCCGATGCCGCCGAACTGGCCGACACCGACCTCATCGTGCAATGCGTGACGATGTCGCAGATCACCTCCGAGCAGGTGGCGGGTCTGGCCGCGGCGATCGTCGCCGGGACGGGTTTCACCGGCTGGCACGGCGGCATCGTCGACTCGTTCCGCGCCTGTTCGGACTACCTGCACCTGGTGGGCGGCCAGTTCGCCACCCATCCGGGCATCCAGCCGTGCGAACGTAGCGGCGCGGAGAAGGACAACTTCCTGCCCCACTCGGTCACGATCACCGCCCTCGGCCGGGAACATCCGATCACCGCCGAAATCGCCGACTTCGACCTGGTCACCGAGCAGTACTGGGTGCTGCACGACGACCTGATCGAGGTGCTGGCCACCACCACCCACCCGACGCAGCCGTGGCACCCGTGGCACCGGCCGGTCACCTCGCCGGCGATCTGGACCCGGAACTGGGGTGCCGGACGGATCGTCGTGACCACGGCGGGACACAGTCTCGACGTGCTGCAGCACCCGTGCGTCCGTACCGTCATCGAAAGGGGGATGGTGTGGGCGACCCGCACGGCGTCGGCGTCGTAGGTCTCGGGGTCATCTCCCGCGCGTACCTGAACACGCTCGCCGGCCATCCGACGGTGCGCGTCGTCGCGGTGGCCGACCTGGACGCGGCCCGGGCTGTCGCCGTCGCCGCCACGATTCCCGATGCCGAGGCGGTGAGCGTCGAGCGACTGCTTCAGCACCCCGAGGTGGCGACGGTGCTCAACCTCACGATCCCGGCGGCGCACGCCGAGATCTCGGGCGCGGCGATCGACGCCGGCAGGAACGTCTACGTCGAGAAGCCGCTCACCGTCACCTTCCCAGAGGGCCGGTCGATCATCGACCGGGCGGCGTCGGTCGGCGTCCGCGTCGGTTGCGCGCCGGACACCGTCCTGGGCACCGGTACGCAGACCGCCCGAGCCGCGATCGACGGTGGACTGATCGGGCGTCCGCTCTGCGCTTCGGCCGTCATGGTCACCCCGGGACACGAGCGCTGGCACCCCAACCCCGACTTCTACTACGCCAGGGGTGGCGGGCCGCTGCTGGACATGGGGCCGTACTACATTTCGGCGCTGGTCCACCTGCTCGGGCCGGTCCGGGCGGTGATCGGGGCGGCCAGCCAACTGCGTGATGCCCGGGTCATCGGCTCGGGCCCCCGCCTCGGGCAGCGGATCCCGGTCGAGGTGCCGACCCACGTGACCGGTGTACTGGAACACGCGGGCGGTGCCCTGAGCACTCTCACGACCAGCTTCGACGGTGTCGCGACGACGGCCGCGCCGATCGAGGTACAGGGGGAGACCGGCACCCTCGTCGTACCCGATCCGAACAAGTTCGACGGCGAGGTCCGCCATCTCGCGCTCGACGGCCCCGGGTGGCGGTCCCTCGAACCACGGGCCGGCTACGCCGCCGCCTCCCGGGGGGTCGGCCTGATCGACCTGGTCCGGGCTGACGAGATGCGTCCGCCACGGTCCAGCGGTGAGGTAGGGCTGCACGTGCTCGACATCATGACCACCTTGCTCCGGTCGGCCGCCGAGGGCCGGCGGGTCGAGCTGACGACGACGGTGCAGCGCCCCGCACCCGTCCCGTTCACCCCGGCCGAGGACTGGCGGCCAGCCCTCGGCCGGGGTCGCTGAGGACGCCGGCACGGCGGTCGCTCGGGATGCGGGATCCAGATGAGCGCGCCGATGATCATTAATGGAGCCCCGGCGCAACCCCTCACGCGGCCCTAAACGATCACCCTTTGCGTGATGGACAGCGTGCGCTCATTCGGTCAACGTAGACGAAAATTCCTCAATCTCTGAAGGTGTCGGCCTTGGAGAGTAATCACCTGGTGTCCGCAGACGGTCAACTGATCGGTCCGGCACCGATCGTGTTCAGAGTTCTTGGTCCCCTCGAGGTCAACGGACCGGCAGGTCCGGTCCGCGTGCCGCCTGGCCGGCAGGAGACCATCCTCGCCGCCCTCCTGATGGAGGCGAACCGAGTGGTAAGTAGCAACCACCTTGTGGACTTCATCTGGGACGAGGAGCCACCAGACACCGCCCGCACCCAGGTACAGATCTGCGTCTCCCGGCTGCGTAAGAGTTTCGCCGACGCGGGCGTCGACGCCCCGATCGCCACGAAGCCGCCGGGGTACCTGATGCGCGCAGCCGAGGAACTCATCGACCTGCGGGTGTTCAACCGTCAGGTGACCCGGTCACGAGCGCTGATCAAGGAGGGCCGCCGGGCCGAGGCCGCCGAACTGCTACGCGCCGCGGTCGCGCTGTGGCGCGGCCCTTGCCTGAGTGGCATACCCAGCGAGACACTTCGGACCAAGGCACTGCGGATCGACGAGGAACGGCTTTCCGCCGTTGAGACCTACCTCGACCTGGAGCTCGAGCTCGGCCACCACCACCAGCTGGTGGGAGAGATCGGGCGACTGGTCCACGAGTACTCCCTGCGGGAGCGGCTGCGGGGCCAGCTGATGGTCGCTCTGTACCGGTCCGGCCGGCAGGCCGAGGCGCTCGAGAGCTACCGTAGCGGCCGCGAACTGCTCATCCGGGAGCTCGGCCTGGAGCCAGGGGAGGACCTGCGGCGGCTGGAGAAGGCGATCCACTCCGGCGACGCGGCGCTGGTACCAGGCACCGAGGAGACCCCGGTCCACGTCTCCGCCAGCACCGCCCCGGCGGCCGATGCCGACGCGGACCGGCCGGCCCCCGTGCCTACCTCCGCCGGGTACCGGGTGGAGAGACCCCGCCAACTTCCGGCCGACACCGCCGACTTCGTGGGGCGCCACGACCTGGTCGCCGCCGCGGAGGCGGCGCTCACCGGTTCCGAGACGGCGCACCGCCCGATCGGGGTCGTGGTGATCGTCGGGATGCCCGGCGTCGGCAAGAGCACGCTCGCGCAGCACATCGCCCACCGGCTGGGTCACGACCAGTTTCCCGGCGGGCAGCTCTACTGCGACCTGCGGGGCACCCGCGCCGCACCGGTCGAGGCGATGGAGGTGCTCGGCCGGTTCCTCCGGGCACTGGGCATCCCGGGGTCGATGATCCCGGACGACGTCGACGAGCGTGCCGAGATGTACCGCAATCTGCTGGCCCACCGGCGGGCCCTCGTCGTGCTCGACGACGCGGCGTCGGAGAGCCAGATCAGACCGCTGCTGCCCGGTAGCGGGGACTGCGCGGTGCTGGTCACCAGTCGTGCGCGGCTCACCGCGTTGCCAGGCGCACACCGGCTGGAGCTGGACATTCTCGACACCGCCGAGGCCCTCGAACTACTCAGCCGGGTCATCGGCGCAGGACGGGTGGCTCGGGAACCGCAAGCCGCCACGGCGCTGATCGGCACGGTCGGTGGACTGCCGCTGGCGATAAGGATCATCGCGGCCCGGCTGGCCGCCCGTCCCCACTGGTCGCTGGCATCCATGGTGCACCGGCTGGCGAACGAACGGCACCGGCTGGATGAGCTGACCCACGGCGAGATGACGATCCGGGCCAGCATCTCACTCAGCCACGACGGACTGGGCCGCACCGGCCGGCAGTTGCTGCGCCTGCTGAGCCTCGCCGAAGGCCCGTCGCTGCCGGGATGGCTCGCCGGCGCGCTCCTCGACGACCACCGCGCGTTCCCGTCGGATCTGCTGGAGCCGCTTGTCGACGTCCAGATGCTCGACGTGGTCGCGGTGGAGCCGACCGGCGAGTTCCGGTACCGCTTTCACGAGATCCTCCGGGTCTTCGCCAGGGAGCAACTCGTCGCGCACGACAGCGTGCAGGTGCGGCGGGCGGCGCTCGAGCGGATGACCGGGGGCTGGCTCGCGCTCGCCGAGCAGGCCCATCGTCGCATCTATGGTGGCGACTATACGATCCTGCACGGCGACGCCAGGCGGTGGCTGCCACCGCGCATGTACGCCGAGCAGGTGCTGACCGACCCGTTGCAGTGGCTCGACGGTGAGCAGGTCAACCTCTGTGCGGCCGTCGAGCAGGCCGCCGCGGCGGACCTCGACGAGCTGGCCTGGGATCTTGCCGCGACGCTGGTGACGCTCTTCGAGTCGCGCGGATATCTGGATCAGTGGGAGAAGACGCACCGGCACGCGCTCGAGGCGGTTCGCCGCTGCGGCAACACCCGTGGCACCGCCGTACTGCTCGGCTCGCTCGGCACGCTGCACAGCAGCCGGCGCCAGCCCGTGGAGGCCCGGGAGGCGCTGGAGGCCGCACTGGCGTTGTTCGAACAGGTGGATGACCGGCACGGGTTGGCGTTGTGCCGGCGTGACCTGGCGTTGCTGGAGCGCCAGCGTGGCGCTGACGACGAGGCGCTGCGGTTGTACGGGTTGGCGATCACCGGGTTCGACGCTGTCGATGACGTGGTGGGCCGGGCGAGCGTGTTGACCCAGCGGGCACACATCAGGATGCGGCGCGGGGACGGCGTGGTCGCCCACGCGGAGCTGGAGGAGGCGCTGGAGATCTACCGTTGCACCGGGTACGTCGGTGGTGAGGCGCAGGCGCTGCGTCGGGTCGGTCAGGTTCTAGCCCAACGAGGGGAGTCCGCGGCGGCGGAACGGATCCTTGACAAAGTGCTCGGGATGGTCCGCCACAGCGGCGACGCCATCGGTGAGGGCCACCTCCTACGCAACCTCGGCGAGGTCAATGCCGAGATGGGGCGCATCCAGGAGGCGAAGGAGCTGTTTGCGAACGCGCTGGCCATCCGCGAACAGGTCATGGACCACGGCGGTGCCGCGGTGGTGCGGCTGGACCTCGCACGGCTGATGGACCGGGCCGGCGAGCCGGCAATGGCGGCCGGGCTGCTGGAACAGGCGATCGCGACGTTCCAGGACCGGAACATGCATCGCGAGATGAACGAGGCCGAGCAACTGCTGGCGGCGGTCACCGCCGCGGCCAGGCCGGTTTCCTGAACCGTCCGGGCCGGTTCAGTCCCAGGGGTGGTTCTGCGTCCCGGCGCCGGGCGTCGCAGTGGGGGCCGGTGTCGGCGAGGCGGTGGTGGCTGCAGTGGGGGCGTCGACGGCGGGGTCCGTGGTGTCGGCGTGTGCGGCACCGGCACTGATCGTCAGGGCCGCGGCGACCGCGCCGGTGGCGATGGCTATCTTGAGGGCGTCGACAGCGCGCATCTCGGTTTTCCCTTCGTCGGTTCCCGTTCGGTGTTGGGGACGACGTTAGGAAGGGCGGCATACCTGGGACTATCGCCGCTGCTATCCCGTGGCTATCACTGTCGGCTAACTCAGCCGGTTGGTGTCGTGATGGTGGGCTGATAACGCGCTCCGGAAGATCGTAGGTGATCGGGACCGGCCGAAGTGGCAGCTACAGCGGCTCTCGGCCACCTCCCCGGTCGACATCACGACCAAGGAGATGCGCACCATGATCGTCGACATAGACCCTGCCAACGACGTATCGAAGTTCGGGCGGCTCATCCGGCAGCATCGAGTCCGGATCGGGATGACCCAGCGGCAGCTCGCCGACTTCTCCACGATCAGCGTTCGGGCGATTCGGGATCTGGAGCAGGGCAAGGCGCGGCGGCCCCGCCAGGACACGGTGAGGCTCATTGCCGAGGCGTTGCGGCTGGGTCCACGGGCCCGCGCCGACCTCACCAGCGCGGCGACCCTGGGCCAGCTCGTCTTCGGGCCGCTGCCGGGGTCCGGCGACGAGATGCCCGCGCCGCCGATCACGACAGACCCGCTCATCGCCCGCGAGCCCGAACTCGCGGCCCTGCAGAACGAACTCGCCTCAGGTGGCGAGCGGCTGGTCAACGTCGTCGGGCTCAGCGGCGTTGGCAAGACTCGCCTGGTCCTGGAGGTGGCCACCCGGTTGCACGCCTCCGACGGGATGCCCGTGCTGTGGCACGCGATGACGGACGCCGTCGCCGACCACCGCAAGCAGATGGCCGAGTCGCTCGCCGAGATGGTGCGGGCCGCGGTCGAGGATCTGTTCGCGGGGCAGAGTGGTGGCGTCGCCGCGTTCGTCGATCTGGTGAGCGAGGCGCCTGCGCTGCTGGTGATCGACGGCGCCGACGGTCGTTCCCCGCGTCCCGAGCGCCTGGAGCTGCTGCTGCGGGGCTGCCCTGAGCTGCGCCTGATCGTCACCTCCGACAGGGCGTGGGGGGTGCCGCCGGAACGGCTCTTCCTGCTCGGCCCGCTGGAGTTGCCCCATCTGAGCGACATCCGCGACGCCGGGACGCTGGCGAGGGTGCCGGCTGTGCGTCTGTTCCTGGACCGGGTGCTCCAGGTTCGGCCGCAGTACACGCTGAGCGACGCCGACGTGCCGGCCGTGGCGGAGATCTGCCGCCAGGTCGACGGCCTGCCGGCCGCGCTGCGGGCCGCCGCGTCCTGGCTTGTGGTGTACGAACTGGAGGTGCTGTACCGGTGTCTCGACGGCGACCCCGAAGGGCTGCTTGGCCACGCCGCCGGTCCGGACGGCGGCTGCGGCTATCGCGACGACCTGATGCGCCACCTCGACCGGCTGCCGGCAGACGACCGGGAACTGCTCGGTGCGCTGTGTGAGTTCGGCGGGGAGTTCGAGCTCGACGACGTGGTGACGCTGACCGGGCTGCCGCTGCCCGACGCTGGGCGGCGGTTGCGCAGCTTGCTGTTGCACGGCGTGGTCAGGCCCTGGTACGAGGCGAGCCGCTGCCGGTTCGAGGTGCTCAATCTCGTGCTGGCATGCCATCTCACCGCGGCGGTCCCGGCGACCTGCCGGTCGTGATCGACGGTGGAATCTGCTGGCGTGAGTGCCGGGCGAACTGCCGCCCCGCCGCCGACGCCGGGTGTTCGATGGTCAAGTGCGTGAAGCAAACCCTGCGGCGGGCACTGAAGGAGGAGTGATGTCCATGGGTGGCTTGTCTGGATCGGACACCCCGACAGCGGTCGTCACCGGCATCGGCGCCTGTCTGCCCGAGCGGGTGGTGAAGAACGACGAGATCGCGGCACGGCTCGACGTCACCACCGACTGGATCCGCGAGCGGACCGGTATCGAGCAGCGGCACATTCTGGATCCAGGCTCATCCACGTCGGACCTTGCGGTGGGCGCGGCCCGGCGGGCGCTGGAGTCGGCCGGGCTCGACCGGGTCGACTTCCTCGTCGTCGCTACCTGCACACCCGACCATCAGCTCCCGTCCACCGCGCCGTTCGTGGCGGCCCGGCTGGGTCTGGCCGGCATCGCTGCGTTCGACGTGAACGCCGCCTGTTCCGGCTTTCTGTACGCGTTGACCGTGGGTGCCGGGCTGCTGGCGGCAGGGCCGTACACCACCGGGCTGATCATCGGGGCGGAGGCGATGAGCACCGTCACCGACCCCGACGACAAGATGACCGCGCCGATCTTCGGCGACGGCGCCGGTGCGTTGGTGATCCGGGGCGGCCGGCGCGACGAGCCCGGTGCGTTGACCGCCCAGGTACTGGCCAGCGATGGTGACCTCGCCGACCTGCTGCTCGTGGCCGCGGGCGGGGCGCGGCAGAAGGTGGCCGGGACCGTACCCGACCGGGCCGACCTGTACCTGCGGATGCAGGGCCGGGTCGTCTACCGTAACGCGATCGCCCGGATGACCGAGGCCTCTCAGACGGTCATGCGCCAGATGGGCTGGGCGGTCGGCGACGTCGACTGGCTTGTCGGCCACCAAGCCAACAAACGCATCCTCACCGCGACCGCCGAGGCGGTCGGCGTCGCACCCGAGCGAGCGCTCGTCAACGTGGACCGGGTGGCGAACACCTCGGCCGCTTCCATACCGCTCGCGCTCGCCGACGCCGCCGAGGCCGGCCGGCTGCGGCCCGGCGACCGGATCGTACTCACCGCGTTCGGCGCCGGCCTCACCTGGGCCGCGGCCGCGATCACCTGGCCGGACCTCCGCTGAACCGCCGTCGCCCAGCCACCGCCCCGTCAGGCCCCCCGCGCTCGCCGAGCGTACTGGAACGAGAGGAACCGCACCATGACCACCACCCTGGAGCAGGTCTCGGACATCGTCGTCGCGGTTGTGCCGGACCTGGAGGGCCGGATTCAGCCGACCGCTCGGCTCGGCGTCGAACTCGGCGTCGACTCACTCTCCCTCGTCGACATCGTGGTGAAGATCGAGGCGGCTTTCGGGATCGCGATCGAAGACAACGATCTTGACGGGCTCCACTCCGTGCAGGACATCTTCGACCTGGTGCAGCGGCGCCAGTGACCGGTTGACTGCGAAAACCGACGAGACGAAGGGGCACCCATGTCAGGCCTGCCATCCGGCGCGCGGCAGCTCAACCCGGCCCAACTCGGCGTCTGGTACGCCCAGCGGATCGGCCCGGACAATCCGGTCTTCAACATGGGCGGGTACCTGGAGGTCCGCGGTGCGGTCGACCCGGACCTGCTGGGAGCCACGCTGCTGGCCATGATCGCCGAGGACGAGACGCTGCGGTTGCGCTTCGTCGAGGTCGACGGGGTGCCGTGGCAGTACGTCGGGCCGGCACCGGAGGTCGACGCGGGCGTGGTCGATCTCAGCGGCGAGCCCGATCCGCAGGCCGAGGCCGTACGGCGGATGCGCGCCGACATGGCCGTCGTCCCCGATCTTGAGTCCGGACCGCTCTACAACCACCTGCTGTTCCAGCTCGGTCCCGAGCACTTCATCCTGTACGACCGGGCCCACCACCTGATCCGTGACGGGTATTCCACGACGATCGTGCGTCGTCGGATGGCGGAGATCTACGCCGGTCTGGCCAGCGGACAGGCCACCGGTGCCCCGTTCGGCGCGTTCACCCGGCTGCTGGACGAGCAGTCGGCGTACGTGGGTTCGGCGGCGCAGCGGCGGGACGCGACGTACTGGCGGAAGGTCATGGACGGCGCGACCTACCCGTCGGCGGTGTCGACGGCCGGGCCCGCCACCAACCGGATCGCGCGGCGGACCGCGCACCTTCCGGAGGAGGTCTTCGCGGCGCTGGTCGCCTTCGCGCGGCGTGCGGACGTCACCTGGCAGCAGGCACTCGTCGCCGCGGCCGTGGTGCACCGGCACCTGTGGACAGGCGAGACCGATGTGGTGCTGAGCCTGCCGATGACCGGTCGGGTCGGCATCACCGGGCGCGACACCCCCGGCATGACGGCCAACGTCCTGCCGCTGCGCTGCCAGGTCGAGCCGACCAGCACCGGCGAGTCGTTGGCCACCCGGATCGCCGCGCAGTCGCTGCGCGCCCAGTGGCACCAGCGCTACGACGCGGCCGACCTGCTGCGTGACCTGGACTGGCCGGCCAACGGTCGACGTCTGTTCGGTCCGGTGATGAACATCGTGGCGGCGGAGGAGGAGCCGCACTTCGTCGGTATGTGGGTGCGCCCGCATCTGTTCGCCACCGGAGGAACCGCCGAGGAACTCTCGACCACGGTGTCTCGCACGGCCGCCGGTTCGGTGCGGATCGACTGCTCGATCGACGAGGCGTACCGGTCCGCCGTGGATCTCGACGCGTATCTGCGGAGCTTCCTGCGGCTGGTGGCCGAGCTGACCGCCCGACCCGGCGTACGCGTCGGCGACCTGGAGCTTGTCTCCCCGGCGGAGCGGGACCTCGTCGTGCGCGGATGGAACGACACCGCTGTCCCGGTCGCCGACGGCGACCTCGGCGCGCTTGTCGCCGAGCAGGCCGCGATCGCGCCTGAGCGGACGGCTGTGGTGTGCGGTGCCGACCGGCTCACCTACGGCGAACTGGATGAGTGCGCCAACCGGCTGGCCCGCCACCTCGTCGCGGCCGAGGTCCGCCGCGGCGACATCGTGGGCGTGTTGTTGGAACGCGGTGTCGAACTCGCGGTCACGCTGCTGGCGGTGGTCCGAGCCGGCGCGGCGTACACCGTGCTCGACCCGGAGTTCCCCGACGAGCGGCTCGGCTGGGTGGTGACCGACACCGGAGTGTCGCACGTGGTGTCCCGGACCGCGCTCGTCGGGCGGCTGCCGGGCGACGCCCGGACGGTCTGCCTCGACACCGACGCGGCGGCCATAACCGCCTACCCGGCGACCGCACCCGCTGCGCCGGTCACCGGCGACGACCTGGCCTGCGTCATGTTCACGTCGGGCTCCACCGGCCGGCCCAAGGGCGTCGTCTCGTCGCACCGGGCACTGGTCGGCACGCTGGTCGGCCAGCGCTACGCCACGTTCGGCCCGGACGAGGTCTTCCTGCAGTGCTCGCCGGTTTCCTGGGACGCGTTCTCGCTGGAGTTCTGGGGCGCGCTGGCATTCGGTGGGGTCTGCGTGCTGCAGCCCGGCCAACGTCCGGAACCGGCGCTCATCGCCGAGCTGGTGGCCGCGCACGGTGTCACGATGTTGCAGCTGTCCTCCAGCCTGTTCAACTTCCTCGTCGACGAACACCCCGAGGCGTTCGCCGGGGTGCGGCTTGCGTTCACCGGCGGCGAGCCCGCCTCCGCCACGCACGTGGCCCGCATCCTCGACCGATACGGTGACGCGCTGACGGTCCGCAACGGGTACGGCCCGGCCGAGTCGATGGGCTTCACGACGGTGTACGACGTGCCCGCAGGTCAGCCGGCGGGGACCGGGGTGCCGATCGGGCGGGCCGTGGCCAACAAGCGCGGGTACCTGCTCGACGCCCGGCTGCGTCCCGTCCCGGTCGGCGCGGTAGGTGAGGTCTACCTGGCGGGGACCGGCCTTGCGTACGGGTACCTGGACCGGCCGGGCCTCACCGCGCAACGGTTCGTCGCCGACCCGTTCGGCGCTGCCGGCAGGCGGCTCTACCGCACCGGCGATCTGGCCCGCTGGACCGCCGCCGGTCAACTGGAGTTCTGCGGGCGGGCCGACGCGCAGGTGAAGGTCCGCGGGTTCCGGGTCGAACCCGGCGAGGTCGAGGCCGTCCTGCTCGGCCACGACGCGGTCGCGCAGGCCGCCGTGGTCACCGTGGCCGACGGTACGGGCACCCTGCGCCTGGTCGGCTACGCCATCGGTGAGCCCGGCGGCACGCTCGACGGTAGGCAACTGCGGTCCTGGCTGCGCGTCAGACTCCCCGAGTACCTGGTACCGGCCGCGGTCGTCGTACTGGACCGGTTGCCGCTCACCGCGAACGGCAAGCTGGACCGCCGCGCCCTGCCCGCGCCGGAGTTCGCCGCGACACCGGCCGGACGGGCACCCCGTGACGCCCGCGAGGAGCTGCTCTGCGGGTTGTTCGCCGAGCTCCTCGAGGTGCCGTCGGTCAGCGTCGATGACGGGTTCTTCGAACTCGGCGGTCACTCGCTGACCGCCGCCCGGCTGGTCAGCCGGATTCGGCGCGCGCTCGGGTCGGAGCTGACCGTCCGGGACGTGTTCCAGGCCCCGACCGTGGCGGAGCTCGCCGACCGGCTGGCGACCAGCGGCGGTGTCCCCACCCGGCTGCCGCTGACCGCGGGAGCACTGCCGGAGCGGTTGCCACTGTCGTACGCCCAACGCCGTCTCTGGTTCCTCGACGGCGTCAGCGGCCCGGCCGCGACGTACCACGTGCCGCTGTCGTTCCGGTTCGCCACCCCGGTCGACGCCGACACGCTTCGGAGCGCCTGCGCCGACGTGGCAGACCGCCACGACGTCCTGCGCACCGTCTACCGCTCCGTGGACGGCGAGCCTTATCAGGTCGTGCTGGACGGACACGACGTGGCCTTCGCGGTGCATCGGTGTGACCCGGCCGAGGTCGACGCCCGGCTCGCCGCGGCGGCGCTGGTGCCGTTCGACCTGACCACGCAGCCGCCGGTCCGGGTCACTCTGCTCGACCTCGGAGCTGCCGGGTCCGTCCTGCTGGTGCTGCTGCACCACATCGCCACCGACGGGCAGTCGGTCCGGCCGCTGGTGGCCGACCTCGCCACCGCCTACGCCGCGCGGTCCGCGGGTAGTGCGCCGGACTGGACGCCGTTGCCGGTCCGCTACGCGCACTACGCGTTCTGGCAGCGGGCGATGCTCGGCGACGCGGGCGACCCGCAGAGCGTACTGGCACGGGACACCGCGTACTGGCGGCAGGCGCTGGACGGGGTCCCCGACGAGTTGCCGCTGCCGTTCGACCGACCCCGACCGGGCATCACCGATCACCGGGGCGGTGCCGTACCCGTGCGGATCGGTGCGGACCTGCACCAGCGCCTGGTGGCCCTCGCCAGGGCGGAGGGCTGCACGGTGTTCATGGTGCTGCAGGCTGCCTTGGCTGCCACGCTGACTCGCCTCGGGGCCGGTACGGATGTGCCGATCGGCTCACCTGTCGCCGGTCGTCCGGACGCGGCGCTCGACGACCTGGTCGGGTTCTTCGTCAACACGCTCGTGCTGCGTACCGACACCGGGGGCAATCCGACGTTCCGGGAGCTGCTCGGCCGGGTCCGGGCTACCGCGTTGGACGCCCTGGCCCACCAGGACGTCCCGTTCGACCTGCTCCTCGAAGCGCTCAATCCGCCCCGCTCGTTGGCTCGGCACCCACTGTTCCAGGTCTGCCTCGCGTTGGAACCGGCGGCCGGTGACCGGCTGCGGTTGGGCGGCGCCGAGGCGGCCGCGAGCCAGGTCGTCGACACCGGCTCGGCGAAGTTCGACCTCGACCTGCTGCTGCGCGAGGAGGGCGACGCCGGCATCAGTGGGGTGATGCTGTACCGCACCGACCTGTTCGACGAGTCGACCGTACGACGGCTCGTTGCCGCGCTGGTACGGGTGACCGGCCAGGCCGTCGTCGACCCGGGCACGCGCATCGAGGAGTTGGCGGTGCTCTCCGCCGACGAGCGACTCGCCATGCTGGCGTTGGGTGCGGGTCCGCCGGCTGGCGGCGGCACCCTCGCTGAGCGCTTCCAGCGCCGCGCGGTGGCGGAGCCGGGGGCGACGGCGGTGGTGTTCGGTGGTGACCGGTTGAGTTATGGCGAGTTGGAGGTGGCGGCGAACCGGTTGGCGCGGTATCTGCTGGGTGTGGGTCGTGGTGGTGTGGTGGGGGTGTTGTTGCCGCGTGGTGTGGCGATGGCGGTTGCGGTGTTGGCGGTGGTGAAGTCGGGTGCGGCGTACGCGATGTTGGATCCGGAGTTTCCGGATGTGCGGTTGGGTGAGTTGGCCGCGGACGCGGGTGTGTCGGTGGTGGTGACTGATTCGGTGTTGGCTGGCCGGGTTCCGGGCTTGCCGGTGGTGAATGTCGATGAGTCTGTCTGGGATGGGCTGGTGGGTGATGATCCGGGGGTGGTGGGGGATGAGGGTGACGCGGCGTGTGTGATGTTCACGTCGGGTTCGACGGGGCGGCCGAAGGGTGCGTTGTCGTCGCATCGGGCGGTGGTGGGCACAGTGACCGGTCAGTCGTATGTGGACTTCAGTCCGGGTGCGGTGTGGTTGCAGTGTGCGCCGGTGTCGTGGGATGCGTTCGCGTTGGAGTTCTGGGGTCCGCTGCTGTCTGGCGGGACGTGTGTGCTGCAGCCGGGGCAGCGGCCGCAGGCCGATCAGATCGCGAGCCTGGTCGTGGAGCACGGGGTGGACACACTGTTCCTGTCGACGGGGTTGTTCAACCTGATCGTGGACGAATACCCGGCGGTGTTCGGGGTGTTGCGGCAGGTGATGACGGGTGGGGAGCAGCCGTCGTTGGAGCATGTGTCCCGTCTGCGCCGGGACCGTCCGGAGTTGCGGTTGGTTCATGTGTACGGGCCGGTGGAGAGCATGATCTTCACCCACGCGTATCCGGTCGTGGGACCGCCGGTGGGGGTGTTGCCGGTTGGTTCGCCGATCGGTGACCGGCGTTGTTATCTGCTCGATGACCGGTTGCGGCTGGTGCCGGCGGGGATCACCGGAGAGCTCTACGTCTCGGGCACCGGCCTGGCGGATGGGTACCTCGGCCGAAGTGGGTTGTCGGCGGCGGCGTTCGTGGCTGATCCGTTCGGTGCGCCGGGTGCGCGGATGTACCGCACGGGCGACCTGGCGCGGTGGAGCGCGGCGGGTGTCGTCGAGTTGATGGGTCGGGCGGATCAGCAGGTGAAGATTCGGGGTTTCCGGGTGGAGCCGGGGGAGGTGGAGGCGGTGTTGGCCCGGCATCCGGCGGTGGGTCGGGTGGTGGTGTTGGCCCGGGTGGACCGGCCCGGTGACAGGCGGTTGGTCGCTTATGTGGTGCCGGCTGATGCGGTGGCCGGGGTGGATGCGGTGGAGTTGCGGCGGTTCGTGGCGGGGGTGTTGCCGGAGCACATGGTGCCGTCGGCGGTGGTGGTGCTGGCGACGTTCCCGTTGATGGCCAACGGCAAGGTCGACCGTAGGCAGTTGCCTGCGCCGGTGTACGGGCCGTCGGTGCGGGGTCGGGCTGCGCGGGATGCACGCGAGGCGGTGCTGTGTGATCTGTACGCGGAGATTCTCGGCGTCCAGGGGGTCTCCATCGATGACAGCTTCTTCGACCTCGGCGGCCACTCCCTGCTGGTGCCTCGCCTGGCGAGCCGGCTGCGCGCTGTTCTCGGCGTGGAGGTCGGCATCCGTGAACTGCTCCAGGCACCGACCGTCGCGGCGCTCTCCGAGCACCTCGACACGCTCACTCCCGCCTCGTCGGCCGGCACCGAGGCACCTCGGCGGCGCCTGCCCGCACTGCGTCGGCGCACCCGCGCCGGTGAGCTCATCGACGGCGGCGCGCAAGCCGTCGTCGCCCAGTCCTGACACAGGGGAGGAACACCATGCCGACCACCGACACGGTCGCCACCATCGATCTCGACGTCAGCTACGAGAAAGGCAAGCCACCGATCCTGAAGACCCCGGCGTTCGACAGCCTCGACGCCGCGACCTCCTGGGTCGGTGAACAGGGCGAGGCGATCCGGGGGGAGCTGAACCGCTCCGGTTGCCTGATGATCCGCGGCGTCCCGGTACGTGACGCCGGTGACTTCGCGCGGGTCCGGGACGTGCTGCTGCCCAAGCGCGCGTCGTACAAGGAGAAGGCGACTCCGCGTACCGACTTCGGGGAAGGTGTTTTCTCCTCCACCGACCTGCCCGCCGCCCAGCCGATTCGGCTGCACAACGAGAACAGCTACACGCTGGACTTTCCGGCGGTACTGCTGTTCGGTTGTGTGACCGCACCGGAGTCGGGCGGTGCCACCACCGTCGGGGACATGCGCCGGGCGCTGGATCTGATCCCGGCCGATCTGCGTGCGCGGTTCGCCACCACGGGCTGGCTGCTGGTACGAAACTTCTCCGAGTTGGCCGGCCTGCCGTGGCACGCGAGTTTCGCCACCGACGACCCGGCCCAGGTCGAGGCGTACTGCCGCGAGAACGTCATCGGATACGAGTGGCTGCCCGACGGGGAGCTACGCACCCGGCAGCGCCGGTCGGCCATCATCACCCACCCGGTCACTGGCGAGCGGACCTGGTTCAACCACGTCGCCTTCTGGAGCCGGTGGAGCCTCGATCCCGACGTGCGCGACGTGCTGCTCGACACCTACGGCGACGACGGACTGCCGTTCGATACGTACGTCGGCGACGGAACGCCGCTCACCGAGGCCGAGGCCGCGGCGCTCAACCAGGTGTACGACCAGGTGACCCTCCGCGAGACCTGGCAGGAGGGCGACCTGCTGCTGGTGGACAACATCCTCTGCGCGCACGGCCGGGAGGCGTTCCAGGGCGCTCGGAAGATCTTGGTGGCCATGGGCGACCCGATCGCGCTGGCCGACTGCGACCCGGTCACCGCGCCCGCGAACACCGTGTACGGGAAGTGAGCCGCACCATGATCGACAATACCGTCAGTGCCGGCCTGGACCTGCTGGACCGGTTGGCCGAGGTGCCCGCCGACCGGTGTGCCGTCGTCTCCGGCGGCCGGACGCTCACGTTCGGCGAGCTGCGTGTCGAGGCGGCCCGGATCGCGGCGGCCCTCGCCGAGCGGGGCGTCGGGCCCGAGCATGTCGTCGCGCTGCACCTGCCGCGCGGCGTCGACCTGGTTGTCGGACTCGTCGGCACGCTCACCGCCGGCGCGGCCTACCTTCCGGTGGACCCGTGCCTGCCCGCTGACCGCCGTCGGTACCTCGTCGAGACGGCCGACGCCGACCTCGTCGTCGGGCCGCCCGGCACCGTCGGCTCGGACGACACCACGGCCGGTGTCCCCTATGTCGCGATCGACGCGCTGCGTCCGGTGAGCGGGGATCCGTTGGCCGACGGGTTCCGGCCGGTTCGGGTGCACCCGGACACTTTGGCGTACGTCATCTTCACCTCCGGCTCCACCGGCCGCCCCAAGGGTGTGGAGATCAGCCGCGGTGCCGCGACCGGCCTGCTCGTCGCGCTGGAGCAGGCCGGGATCGCCAACTCCGACGCCGGCCGGGTGAGCTGGAACGCCTCGCCGTCGTTCGACGCGTCGGTGCAGCAGTGGATACGGCTCTGCCGCGGGGACACCGTAGTCATGGTCGACGAGGCCACCCGGGCCGACCCGGCGCTGCTCGCCGCGCTGGTCGACGGGAGCGGTTTGACCGACCTGGACCTCACCCCGTCGCTTGCGGAGCCGCTGCTGGAGCACCTCGCCGAGCGGCACGACCCACGGCGCGGCCCACTCGCCATGCTGGTCGGCGGCGAGGCGATCAGCCCGGACCTGTGGCGTCGCATCGCCGAGTTGACCGAGGCGGGCGTGGTGCGGGCGGTCAACCTGTACGGCCCGACCGAGTGCACGGTCGACGCCGTCGCGGCACCGATCACCGCCGGCACCGGCCCACACCTCGGCGCGGTTCTACCGGGACTGCACCTGCACCTGCTCGACGAGTGGCTGCGGCCGGTTCCACCCGGCGAGGTCGGCGAGCTGTATCTGGCTGGGCCCCGGGTCGGGCGTGGCTACCGCCGCCGCCCCGGGCTGACCGCCGAGCGGTTCGTCGCCGACCTTGACGGTGCCGGGACCCGGATGTACCGCACCGGCGACCTGTGCCGTCTGGCCGACGGCCGGCTGGAGTACCTGGGCCGCCGCGATGGCCAGGTCAAGTTGCGCGGCCACCGGCTCGAACTCGGTGAGATCGAGGAGATCCTCGCCCGGCATGCGGCCGTTGCCGAGGCGGTCGTGGTGCTGCACGAGGATCTGTGGGGCGCGCCCGGTCTGGTGGCCTACGTACGGACCCGTGAGCCGGTCGAGCCGGCGGCCTTGCGGGTGCACGCCGAGGGTCATCTACCGGTGTACATGGTGCCCGCGGCCGTGGTGGTGCTCGACCGGTTCCCCACGACGACGAACGGCAAGCTGGACCGCGCCGCGCTGGCGGTACCGGCGGCGCCGGTACCCGTCGACCCCACGCCGGCTGTCGACGAACCGGCTGGCCCGGTCGAGCGACTCATCGCCGACATCTGGGCGAACGTGCTGCGCGCGACGCGGATCGGCGCCGAGGACAACTTCTTCAAGCTCGGCGGGCACTCCCTGCTCGCCATCAAGCTGGTCGCCGGCGTGCGCAAGGAACTCGGCGTGCGACTTCCGGTGAAGACCGTCTACGCCAACCCGCGGCTGCGGGACCTGGCCCGTGAGATCGAGTCGCTGCTCGACGCCGAGCGCGTCGGGGTCTGACCCAAATCGAAGAGGAGGATCGCGATGACCCCGTTGTCGTTCGCGCAGCGCCGTTTGTGGTTTCTCAGCCGTCTCGAAGGGCCGTCACCGGCCTACAACGTTCCGGTCATGCTGCGCATGACCGGCGTGCCGGAGCACGCCGTACTGGCGGCGGCGCTGGCCGACGTGGTGCAGCGGCACGAGGTACTGCGGACGGTGTACGGCACTGCGGACGGCGAGCCGACCCAGCGGGTGCTGGACCGGCTAGACCTACCGCTGTTCACCGTCGCCGCCGCGCCGGACACCATCGACGCCGCGGCGGCCCGGTTCGCGAACGAGTCGTTCGACCTGGCCACCGAGGCCCCGATCCGGGCCCGGCTGTTCCTGGCCGGAGACGGGACGTCGCTTCTGGCGATCGTGCTGCACCACGTCGCCACCGACGGCTGGTCGATGGGGCCGCTGTTGCGTGACTTGGCGCAGGCGTACGCCGCACGTGCGGCTGGCGGCCCGCCTGGGTGGGAGCCGTTGCCGGTGCAGTACGCCGACTACACGCTCTGGCAGCGTGAGCTGCTCGGTGCCGAGGACGACCCGGAGAGCCTCGCCGCCGAGCAGCTCGCCTACTGGCGGGCGGCGCTCGACGGTGTCCCGGAGGTGCTGCCGCTGCCGCTGGACCGCCCCCGGCCGCCCGAGCCGAGCGGAACCGGTGCCCGGGTGAGCACCTGGCTCGACGCGACGACCCATCGGGGGCTACTCGACGTCGGGCGGCACGGCAAGGCCAGCCTGTACATGGTGTTGCAGGCCGGGCTGGCTGCCGCATTGACCCGGCTGGGCGCGGGCACCGACGTGCCGATCGGCGCCCCGGTCGCCGGGCGGCCCGACGAGGCACTGCACGACCTGGTGGGATTCTTCGTCAACTCGGTCGTGCTGCGTACCGACGTCTCCGGCGACCCGACGTTCGCCGAGCTGGTCGAGCGGGTACGGGAGACGGACCTGGCGGCGTTCGCGCACGATGACCTGCCGTTCGACCTGCTCGTGGAGCGACTCAACCCGGCCCGGTCACTGGCGCACCATCCGTACTTCCAGGTCATGCTGACCCTGCAGAACGGCGCGCCGCCCGCCGTGCGCCTCGGTGACCTCGACGGCCAGGTCGAACCGGCGGACGTGGCGGGGGCCAAGTTCGACCTCAGCGTGTACTGCACCGAGGTCCGCGGCGCGGCGGGCGAGCCGACCGGCATCGACGTGTGGGTGCAGTACGCCGCCGACCTGTTCGACGAGGCGACCGCCCGGCTGGTGCTGGACACCCTCGCGCGGACCCTGCGGGCACTCGCGGTCGACCCGTCGACTCGGGTGGCAGCGGCCGACGTGCTCACCGGCGAGCAGGCCGCCTCGTTGGCCGCCCGGCGGGAACGGCTCGTCGCCGCGCTCCCGACATCTCCCGTCGCCACCGCACCGGGCGCGGCCACCGGGCCCCGGACCGCGCGGCAGGAGATCCTGTGCGGACTCTTCGCCGAGGTGCTGGGCCGGCCCGCGATCGGCCTGCACGAGAGCTTCTTCCGCGCCGGCGGCCACTCCCTGCTCGCCGTGCGACTGGTGAACCGGGTGCGAACCGTTCTCGGCGTCGAGGTCGGCGTCCGTGACCTGTTCCTCGCTCCCACGGCCGCCGAGCTCGACCGCCGCATCGCCGAGCAGGACGGCTCCGCCGCCCGGCCCGCGTTGGTGCCGGCACCGCGCCCGGAACGGGTACCGCTGTCCTACGCGCAGCGCAGGCTGTGGGTGCTGGGCCAGTGGGCGGTGGCGAACCGCGCGTACAACATTCCGATCGTGCTCCGGCTGGACCGGTCGCCGGACGAGGCCAGTCTGGCAACGGCGCTGGCCGACGTGGCGGACCGGCACGAGGCGCTGCGGACGGTGTTTCCGGCCGTGGACGGCGAACCGTACCAGCTGATCCTGCCCGAGGCCCGGCCCGAGCTGACCGTGGAGACGACCACGTCCGTCGGCCTTGCCGCGTCCATCGACCGGGCCGTCGGTCACGTGTTCGACCTCGCTGTCGACCTGCCGGTGCGAGCCTGGCTGCTGCGGACCACCGACGACGACGGGTCCACCCTGGTGCTGCTGCTGCACCACATCGCCGGCGACGGCGCCTCGCTCGGGCCGCTGCTGCGGGACCTCGCGCAGGCGTACGCCGCCCGTACCGCCGGCCGGCAGCCGGGCTGGCTGCCGCTCGCCGTGCAGTATGCCGACTACACGCTCTGGCAACGGGACCAGCTCGGCGATCCCGCCGACGAGGCAAGTCCGATGGCGGCCCAACTGGCGTTCTGGAAGAGCGCCCTGGCCGGCGTACCCGAGGTCCTGGAGCTGCCGACGGACCGGCCCCGGCCGGCGGAGCCGTCACACGACGGCGCCCTCGTGCCGTTCACCCTCGACAGGCGGGTGCACGAACGGCTCGCGCAGATCGCCCGGGAGACCGGGGCCACGTTGTTCATGGTGCTGCAGGCCGGTCTGGCGGTGCTGCTGTCGCGGTCCGGCGCCGGCACCGACGTCCCGCTCGGCACGGTCGTGGCCGGTCGTCCGGACGAGGCGCTCGACGACCTGGTCGGGTTCTTCGTCAACACGCTCGTGCTGCGTACCGACACCGGGGGCAATCCGACGTTCCGGGAGCTGCTCGGCCGGGTCCGCGACGTCGACCTGGCCGCCTACGCGCACCAGGATCTGCCCTTCGAGCGCCTGGTGGAGGAGCTGAACCCGACCCGGTCCACCGCCTACCACCCGGTGGTGCAGGTGATGCTGGTCTGGCAACAGACCGTGGGGGCCGACCTGGCCGACGCCGGCCTGTCCGGCCGGGAGGTGCCGCTCGACACCGGCGTGGCGAAGTTCGACCTCAGCCTCGCCGTCCGCGAACACCGCGACACCGCCGGTGCGCCGACCGGCATCAGTGGACTACTGGAGTACGCCACCGACCTGTTCGACCCGCCGACCGTCGCGGCGCTCGCCGACCGCCTGGTGCGACTGCTCGAAGCGATCGCGGCCGACCCCGACGTCAGGGTCGCAGACGTCGACCTCCTGGCCGTCGGTGAAGCCGATCTGGTGCTCGGCTGGGGTGCCGGTCCGCGGGCTGGTGGGGGCACGTTGGCTGAGCGGTTCGGGCGTTGGGTGGTGGCGTGTCCGGGGGCGACGGCGGTGGTGTTCGGTGGTGAGCGGTTGAGTTACGGCGAGTTGGATGTGGCGGCGAACCGGTTGGCGCGGTATCTGCTCAGCCTGGGTGTGGGTCGTGGTGGTGTGGTGGGGGTGTTGTTGCCGCGGGGTGTGGCGATGGCGGTCGCGGTGTTGGCGGTGGTGAAGTCGGGTGCGGCTTACGCGATGTTGGATCCGGAGTTTCCGGATGTGCGGTTGGGTGAGTTGGTCGCGGATGCGGGTGTGTCGGTGGTGGTGACCGATTCGGTGTTGGCCGGTCGGGTTCCGGGTTTGCCGGTGGTGAATGTGGAGGAGTCTGTCTGGGATGGGCTGGTCGGTGACGGTCCGGGGGTGGTGGGGGACGAGCGTGATGCGGCTTGTGTGATGTTCACGTCGGGTTCGACGGGGCGGCCGAAGGGTGCGTTGTCGTCGCATCGGGCGGTGGTGGGCACGGTGACGGGTCAGTCCTATGCAGATTTCGGCGGTGTCTGGTTGCAGTGTGCGCCGGTGTCGTGGGATGCGTTCGCGTTGGAGTTCTGGGGTCCGTTGTTGTCTGGCGGGGTGTGTGTGTTGCAGCCGGGTCAGCGGCCGCAGGCGGACCTGATCGCGAGCCTGGTGGTGGAGCACGGGGTGGACACGCTGTTCCTGTCGACCGGGTTGTTCAACCTGGTGGTGGACGAGTACCCGGCGGTGTTCGGGGTGCTGCGGCAGGTGATGACCGGTGGGGAGCAGCCGTCGTTGGATCACGTGTCCCGGCTGCGAAGGGACCGTCCGGAGTTGCGCTTGCTGCACGTGTACGGACCGGTCGAGAGCATGATTTTCACCCACGCGTATCCCGTCGTGGAACCGCCGGGTGCGGTACTGCCGGTCGGTTCGCCGATCGGCGACCGCCGCTGCTATGTGCTGGATGAGCGGTTGCGGCTGGTTCCGGCTGGGATCACCGGAGAGCTCTATGTCTCGGGCACCGGTCTCGCCGACGGGTACCTCGGCCGTAGTGGGTTGTCGGCGGCGGCGTTCGTGGCCGACCTGTTCGGTGCGCCCGGTGCGCGGATGTACCGCACGGGTGATTTGGCCCGGTGGAGCGCTGCGGGTGTCGTTGAGTTGATGGGTCGGGCGGATCAGCAGGTGAAGATTCGGGGTTTCCGGATCGAGCCGGGGGAGGTGGAGGCGGTGTTGGCCCGGCATCGGTCGGTGGGTCGGGTGGTGGTGTTGGCCCGGGCGGACCCCCCTGGTGACAAGCGGTTGGTCGCCTATGTGGTGCCGGCTGATTCGGTGGCCGGGGTGGATGCGGTGGAGTTGCGGCGGTTCGCGGCGGGGGTGTTGCCGGAGCATATGGTGCCGTCGGCGGTGGTGGTGTTGGCGACGTTCCCGTTGATGGCCAACGGCAAGGTCGACCGTGGGCGGTTGCCTGCGCCGGTGTACGGGCCGTCGGTGCGGGGTCGGGCTGCGCGTGACCCACGCGAGGCGGTGCTCTGTGATCTGTACGCCGAGATCCTCGGTGTCCAGGCGGTCTCCATCGATGACAGCTTCTTCGACCTCGGCGGCCACTCCCTGCTGGCCGCGAAGCTCGGCAGCCGGATCAGCGCGGTGCTCGGCATCGAGGTCAGCATCCGCGACGTGTTCCAGGCACCGACCGTCGCCGCGCTCACCGAGCACCTCGCCGGGCGTACGGCGGTGCCCGAGCCCGACGCGCAGCAGCGGCCGGCACTGCGGCGACGCACCCGGGCCGGCACGCGACTGTGACGCGATCCGGCGGGCCGGCGGGCGACACCGCCGCCGGGCCGCCGCCGTACCTGCCGCTCGCCGGCACCTGCGCTCACTAGCGTCATGGGCAGGGATGTCGACCGGATCACCCACTGTGTATTGGAGCGACTCGTGAGCCCTGCCCACACCGCTGCCACCGGCAGCGACCCCGAGGACGTCGTCTGGGTGCTACCCGGCGCGGCGACACCGCCCCGGGTGTCCCTGCTCGTGTTGCCGCACTCCGGAGGCAACGCCCACTCGTACGCGCCATGGCGGGAGCTGCTCCCCGCCGACGTGCGCCTGCTGATCGGTCAGTACCCGGGCCGCGGCGCCCGGTTCAGCGAGTCGCCGGGCGCTTCGATCGCCGACCTCGCCGGCCCGGTCGTCCGCTGTCTGCCGCCCGACACCGGCGACCTGGTGGTCCTCGGGCACAGCATGGGGTCGCTCGTCGCGTTCGAGGTGGCCCGGGAACTCACCGGCGCCGGTCAGCCGCCCAGCGCGCTGATCGCGTCGGCCTGCCGGCCGCCCTACCTGCCGAACCCGAGCCCCGTGCACCCGGACCAGCTCGACGACGACGCGCTCGTCGCCGCGATCAAGGCGCGCGGCGGCACCGACAACGGGATCCTCGACGAGCCCGAACTACGCGAGGTCGTCATGCCGTCGATCCGGGCCGACTTCGCCATCGACGACGCGTACCGGTTCACCGCCGACCCGGCCGTGCTGACCTGCCCGGTGACCGTCATCGGCGGAGCGGCCGACCCGGTCGTCCCGGCGAGCGCGCTGCCCGGATGGTCGGCCACCACCTCCGCGACGGCAGCGGTCGAACTGATGCCCGGCGGCCACTTCTACTTCCAGCAGCAGCTGACCGCGTTCCTGTCGCTCGTCACCGGCGTCCTCGACGCGGTCACGGCCGAGCGCCAGCCCGCCTGACCCGCAGGAGTACAGATGACCGTCGCCGTCGCCGAGCCGCCCGTCGAGGTGGCCGCAACCGCCGACCTCGTGGTGGACGGTGAGCCACTCGCCGTGCCGCGCGCGCCCGTGCTCGACCTTGTCGCCGGGTGGGCGGCGCAGGCACCCGAACAGGCCGCTCTGGTCCACGACGCGGCACGGCTGAGCTACCGGAAACTGGTCGCCGCGTACACCGCGCGAGCCGAGGAGCTGCGGGGAGCCGGTGCCGGACCCGGCCGACTGGTCGCGGTACGACAGCAGCGCGGGATCGACGCGGTCGTCACGATCCTGGCCGTGCTGCGGACCGGCGCCGGCTACCTGCCACTCGACCCGGCTGTCGGCGACATCCGCACCGACGCCATCCTCACCGACGCGTCGGGCGGCACACCCCCGCCGCCCGACGCGTTCTGCGGCGTCGGCGGCACCGCCGTCCTGCCCGGGCCGGGTGCCGGGCCGCAGGTCGCCTACGTCATCTACACCTCCGGCTCGACCGGCGTGCCGAACGGTGTCGTCATCGGCCACGAGGCCCTCGAACACTTCGTCGCAGCCGCCCGGCAGCGCTACGGCATCGGCCCGGCCGACCGGGTCCTGCAGTTCGCCCCGCTGCACTTCGACGCCAGCGTCGAGGAACTGTTCGTCACGCTCTGCGCGGGCGGCACGCTCGTCCTGCGTACCGACGACATGCTCGACGTGCCGGCGTTGCTGGCCGGCTGCGCCGCGCACGGGGTGACCGTCCTGGACCTGCCCACCGCGTACTGGCACGAGCTCGCGTACGCGGTCGCCACCGGTGCGGTGCGGCTTCCCCCGGCGGTGCGGACCGTCATCATCGGCGGCGAGGCCGCGCTGCCGGAGCGGGTCGCCAGGTGGTGCGCCACCGTCGGCCCGGCGGTGCGGCTGCTGAACACGTACGGCCCGACGGAGGCTACCGTGGTGGCCACCGTCGCCGATCTCTCCACCTTCGCCGGTGCCGCGGTGCCGATCGGCCTGCCGTTGCCCGGCGTCCGCGCCACGGTGGTGGACGGGGAGCTGTGGATCTCCGGTCCGGCTCTCGCCCGCGGCTACCTCGGGCGTCCGGAGCTGACCGCACGGCGGTTCACCACGCGTGCCGGCACCCCGGCCTACCGCACCGGTGACGTGGTGGATCTGCTGCCCGACGGGCAGATCGGCTTCATCCGCCGGGTCGACGACGAGGTGAAGATCAGTGGGTACCGGATCGACCCGGCCGCCGTGGAGTCCATGCTGCTGGCGCATCGGGCCGTCCGGGAGGCGGCCGTCGTCGCGCAGGACCTGCCTGATGGCGCCAAGCGGCTGCTCGGGTACGTCGTGGCGGCGGGCCACGTCGACGTAGCGCAGCTGCGGACGCACCTGGCCGGCCGGCTACCCGCACCCGCCATCCCGAGCGTGCTGCACGTCCTGGCTGCCCTGCCGTACACCAGCACCGGAAAGGTCGACCGTAGGCTGCTGCGTGCCGGGCCGCCGGAGGCCGCTCCGCCCGACGACGAAGACATCGTGCCGCTGTCGTACGCCCAGCGCCGGCTGTGGCTCCTCAGCCGCCTCGAAGGGCCGTCCCCGGCCTACAACGTGCCAGTTGTGCTCCGCCTGGCCGCGGTGCCCGAACCGGCGGCGCTGCGGGCGGCGCTCGGCGACGTGGTCGACCGGCACGAAGCGCTGCGCACCGTGTTCGGCACCACCGGCGGCGAACCGTACCAGCGGATCCTCGCCACCACGGACGTCCCGTTCACCACCGTCGACTGTACGCCCGAGTCAGTGGAGGACGCGGTAGCCGGGTTCGCGAACGAGCCCTTCGACCTCGCCGTCGACCTGCCGATCCGGGCGCGGTTGTTCATCGCCGGCGACACCGCGCGCCTCGCGGTCGTCGTGCACCACGCCGCCACCGACGGCGCGTCGATGGGACCGCTGCTGCGTGATCTGTCCACCGCGTACACCGCGCGCACCACCGGTAGCGCGCCGGGCTGGGAGCCACTGCCGATCCAGTACGCCGACTACACGCTCTGGCACCAGGAGCTGCTCGGCAGCCCCGACGACCCGGAAAGCCGGCTGTCCAGACAGGTGGACTTCTGGCGTACGGCGCTCGGCGGCGCACCGACCGTACTCGACCTGCCGGCCGACCGTCCCCGACCGGCCGAGCCGACCGGCCGGGGTGCCTCGACCGTGGTCCACCTCGACGCCGACACCCACCGTGGACTCGTGGTGCTCGCCCGTCGGCACCGGGCCAGCCTGTTCATGGTGCTGCAGGCCGGGCTCGCCGCCGCGCTGTCCCGGTTGGGCGCCGGCGAGGACATCCCGATCGGCACCCCGGTCGCCGGGCGGCCCGACGAGGCGCTGCGCGAGCTGGTCGGCTTCTTCGTCAACACGCTCGTGCTGCGGACCGACGTGAGCGGCGACCCGGCACTCGACGACCTCGTGGCCCGGGTCCGCGACGCCGACCTGACCGCCTACGAGCACCAGGATCTGCCGTTCGACCTGCTGGTCGAGCGGCTCAACCCGGCCCGGTCGCTGGCGCACCACCCGTTGTTCCAGGTGATGCTGACGTTGCAGGACGGTGGGCTGCCCGCCGTGCGCCTCGGCGACATCGAGGGGCGGATCGAGCCGGCCGACCTGGTCGCGGCGAAGTTCGACCTCTCCGTGGCCTGCGTGGAGCTGCGCGACGCCGCAGGCGCGCCGGCCGGGATCGAGGCGTGGCTGGAGTACGCCGTCGACTGCTTCGACGAGGAAGGCGCCCGCCTGGTCGTGGAGGTGTTCGGCCAGTTCCTGCGGGCACTCGCGACCGACCCGTCGACCCGGGTGGGCGCCGCCGCCGTACTGACCGCCGCACAGACCCGTGCCCTCGCCGCTCGCCGGGCCCGGCTCGCCGAGCTGACCGCGTCCGCCGTGTCCGCGTCCGCCGCGGTCGTGCCGGCCGTCGGGTCCGGCCGCCGGCTCGCCGTCCTGTGCGGACTCTTCGCCGAGGTGCTCGGCCTGCCATCGGTCGAGCCGGAGCAGAACTTCTTCGACCTTGGCGGGTACTCGCTGCTGGCGCTGCGGATGGCCAACCGGGTACGGACAGAGCTGGGGGTGGAGGTCGGCATCCGGGACCTGTTCCTCGCGCCGACCGCGGCCGAGCTGGATCGGCGGATCGGTGCCGCCGACCGGTCCGGTGACGCCCTGGCCGTGCTGCTGCCGCTGCGGGCCCAGGGGGACCGGCCGCCGCTGTTCTGCGTGCACCCGGTCGCCGGGACGAGCTGGCCGTACGCTGGCCTCACCGGGCACCTGCACCCGGACCAGCCGGTCTACGGCCTGCAGACCCGCGCCGCGACCGAGCCGGGTTACCGGGCCACCAGCGTGGCGGAGATGGCGGCGGACTACCTGGGGCAGGTGCGTCGGGTCCAGCCCGAGGGGCCGTACCGGCTGCTCGGCTGGTCTTTCGGCGGGGTCGTCGCGCACGAGATGGCGACCCGGCTGCGCGCCGAGGGCGCCGAAGTCGAGCTACTCGCCCTGCTCGACTCCTATCCGGTGCTGCCCAGCGAGCCGCAGGGTCCGCTGACCGAGCCGGAGATCCTGGAGATGCTCTTCGGCCCGGACACCGGCCTGCCGGACCTACCGGACGGGTTCTTCGACCGCTACGACCGGGATGCCGTCGTACGGATGCTACGCCGGCGGGAACCGGTCCTCGCTGGCCTCACTGACGGGGAGGTCGGCGCGCTCGTCGACGCCTCCGTCAATCACGCGGAAATCATGCGGGCCCACCGGCCCGACGTGTTCCGTGGCGACGCGTTGTTCTTCACGGCCACCGCCGACAAGGGACCGCGCTCGCCTACTGTCGAGCGCTGGCAACCCTACGTCGACGGCGAGGTGACTCGTCACGCCATCGACGTGCATCACCTGAGGATGACCGAGCCGGAACCGCTCGCCGAGATCGGCGCGACGATTTCCGCGACGTTGGCGGCGCTGGATTCCCGGCGTCTACCGCAATGATGAGGAGCTGAGATGGTGAATCCGTTCGACAACGCCGACGGCGCTTTCATGGTGCTGGTCAACGACGAGGGGCAGCATTCCCTCTGGCCGGAGTTCGCGCCGGTGCCCGATGGCTGGACAGTCGTCAAGCAGACCGCTCCCCGGCAGGAGTGCCTGGACTTCATCGAGGAGAACTGGACCGACATCCGTCCCCGGTCCCTGGTGGCCCAGTACACCTGACCGCGATTCCCCACCGAAGGCGGGCCGTGTGGTTCACACACGGCCCGCCTTCTGCGTGCTGATTTCCCGCGGTACCGACTGCCGTGGCGGCTGCCGCCACAACTGCCGATCGACACCTCCTCCGTTCCCTAAGTTCAACTCGTGCCCACAACATCGCAGCCGAGATTGACGGTTCTGGTGACCGGAGCGGCATCCGACTCCCACACCTGGAACCTGATGTTCCTGCAGCTGTTCGTCGAGGAGCAGGGCCACCGGGTCGTCAACCTCGGTCCGTGCGTCCCGCCGACGCTGCTGGCGGACTCGTGCCGGACGGTGGAGCCGGACCTCGTCGTGCTCAGCAGCGTCAACGGGCACGGCTACCCCGACGGGCTGCGCGCTGTCACCCAGCTGCGTGACCAGCTCCGCTCGGCGGCGCCGCCCGTGGTGATCGGCGGCAAGCTCGGCGTGACCGGTCGGCTCGCCGCCGAGCAGGTGCACCGGCTGCTCACGGCCGGCTTCGCCGCGGTGTTCGACGGCGGCGATCTCGACAGCTTCCGGGGCTTGCTGCACCGGCTGGCAGCCGGCGTGGCGGCCACCGTGCCGGCCACGCCTCGAGTGGACGCCATCCGGGCGGGGCTGCGATGAGCGGCGCGACGACCTCGTTCGGCGAGTTCGTCATCGCCGCAGCGGCCGCCGGCCGCCTCGTCGTCCAGCCTCGGATGGGCTTCAGCGACCCCCGCCGGATGCGTGCCGGCCTGGAGCGCACGAGATTCGCGGCGGCCACCACGGTCGGAACGATCACCCTGGACAGCTACACCCGGCTCGGCGACCACCGGGCCGTACACCGCACGCTCGCCGCCGGGACACCGCTCAACGGGTATCCCATCGTGGCGTACCCGCTGAGCCGGACCCGCGCGTTGCTCGACGGGGTACTCGACCCGACGTTCCCGATCCAGGTACGGCACGGTTCGTCTCGTCCGCAGCAGATCGTCCGGGCGCTGACCGCTGCTGGGCTCGACGCCACCGAGGGCGGCCCGGTCTCCTACTGCCTGCCGTACGGCCGCACGCCGCTGCGGGAGTCGGTGACGAACTGGGAACGCGCCTGCCACCTGCTGATCCAGCGGGTCGCGGCGCCGCGGGTACCGCACCTGGAGACGTTCGGCGGCTGCCTGCTCGGCCAGCTCTGCCCGCCGGGTCTGCTGGTGGCGATCAGTCTGCTGGAGGCGCGGTTCTTCGCCCAGCACGGCATCGGCAGCGTGTCGTTGAGCTACGCGCAGCAGACCGACCCGGCACAGGACGGGGAGGCGGTGCGGGCACTGCGCCGGCTCGCCGGTGAGTTCCTGCCGGCGCACGTCGACCGGCATGTCGTGCTCTACGCCTACATGGGGGTGTATCCGACGTCGGCCGGCGGCGCGCGACGGCTGCTGGAAACGGCCGCCGAGCTCGCCGTCCGGTCCGGGGCCGAACGGCTGATCGTCAAGACGGTCGCCGAGGCACACCGTATCCCCACCATCGGGGAGAACGTGGCCGCGCTGGAGACCGCCGCCACCGTCGCGGCGGTGACCGAACGGCACGACGGCCTCGGCCCTGCCGGCGGCACCGGCGTGTACACCGAGGCGCGGACACTCATCGAGGCCGTGCTGGAGCTGGACGCCGACCCGGGCCGCGCGCTGCTCGCGGCGTTCGCCCGCGGCGTGCTGGACGTTCCCTACTGCCTGCACCCCGACAACGCCGGCCGCGCACGCAGCTACATCGACGACGGTGGGCGGCTGCGGTGGGCGACGGTCGGCCGGATGCCGATCAGACCCGATACGACGCCGGGCGACCGGGCCGCGATGACGTCGTCGCGGCTGCACTCGGCCCTGAACCACGTGGCCCGGAGCTTCGACCGATGAACGCGGAGGCAGACATGCAGCAGCAGGAGCCGTGCGGGCTGGTCCCGCTCGGGGAACACCTGAGCGCACCGACGACCAGAGCGGCGATGCTCGTGCAGCAGGAGGCCTTGTCGGCGGCGCGGGAGTATCTGCGCGGCCAGGGCTTCGTGGAGCTGCTGCCACCGCTGGTCGGGCCGGTGACCGATCCGGGCGGGCGGGGCGCCAAGGCGCTCGACGTCGACTACTACGGACATCCGTACAAGCTGATGACCAGTGCCATCCTGTACAAGCAGGCGTCGCTGCGCGGCTTCGACCGGCTCTTCTACGTGGCCCCGAACGTGCGCGTCGAGCCGCCGGAGACCGCGACGACCGGCCGCCATCTGGTCGAGTTCCACCAGATCGACGTGGAGATCGCCGGGGCCGACCGTGCCGGCGCGATGGCCGTCGCCGCCGGTCTGCTCCAGCACGTGGTCCGACGGGTCTGGCAGGAGGTCCCGGAGGTGCTGCGCGGCCTCGGTCGCGACGAGGTCACCTTCGCTGAGTTGCTCGCCGGTGGCTTCGAGGTCTGCACGCACGCCGAGGCGGTCGCCCGGCTGCACGACAGCGGACACGCGCAGAGCGGCGACGCCGAAATCGACTGGGTCGGTGAGGAACTGCTGTCGCACAAGGCGGACCGGCCGTTCTTCGTCACCGACTATCCGAAGGGCTCCCGAGGCTTCTACGACCGGGAGGATCCGCAGCGGCCGGGCACGCTGCGCAACTTCGACCTCATCGCGCACGGCGGCTACGGCGAGCTCGTCAGCGGCAGCGAACGCGAGGTCGACTACCGCACGATCGTCACCCGGATGCGGGAGAGCGGCGAGAACCCGGCCAAGTACGACTGGTACCTGCGGGTCGCCCGCGAGGGCATCCCGGCCAGCGCCGGGTTCGGCATGGGCGTGCAGCGGCTGGTCCGCTACCTCACCGGGTTGGACGCGCTCTGGCAGGTCAGCGCCTACCCGAAGCTCCCCGGGGTGGTGGCACCGTGAAGAACCTCACGGCTGTGGAGCTACCGGAGGCGCGGATCCGGCTGCGGGCCCGCACCGGTACGGCGGCGGTGTTCCCACCGGCAGGCGAGTACGGCACCCGGCTGTTCGGCGCGGCGTCACCGGTCGACACCGGTGACCCACTGGACCGCGCGCGGCTCGCGCCCCCGGTGTTCATGCCACTGCGGCTGGAGAAACTCATCGACCTCGGCCGCGAACCCCTGCACGACGACGTCGACCTGCGTACCGGGATCGGCGGCTTCACCAGCAGCCTGCCGGTGTTCCTCTCCGCGTTCGGATCGACCCGGGCGGGCAGCGGCGATCTCGCGATCGCCGCCAGCCGCCAGGCGGGCCGACTCGGCGTGCCGATGGTGATCGGCGAGAACATGGTCCCGGTGCACGGCTACCGCCGCGGTGGTGCCGTGTCGCCGCTGCTGGCCCGGATCGGGGCGTACCTCGAACAGGCCGACGACCAGCTCGGCGGAGTGGTCGTGCAGCAGAGCACCGAGGACGCCGACAGCGAGGTGTGGAACCTGGTCTACAGCGACCCGGCGACCGGGCCGCTGCTGGCGTCGGGCCGGCTGGCCTTCGAACTGAAGGTCGGCCAGGGCGCCAAGCCGGGCCTGGGTGGCATGACCGTGCTGCCGGCCGCCGAGGCGGCCCGGCTGGCCGACCGGTTCGCCGTCAGCGACGTGCTCGACCCGGACAGCCGGCTGCGCTGCGCCAGCCCGGGCACGTTCACCGCCGAGATCGTCCGCCAGCAGCTGCGGTTCATGCGCAACAACTTCCCGAAGGCGCGGATCTGGGTGAAGTTCCACCCGGGCCGGGACATCGCCGAGGCGGTCGACGCGGCATGGCGGGCCGGCGCCGACGCGGTGACGGTCGACGGCGCCGAGGGCGGTGCCGGCTGGGCGCCGCTGGGCTTCCTCGACGGCGTCGGGCTGCCGCTGGCCGAGTGCCTGCGCCGCATCGGCCAGCCCACCGGGTGCCTGCTGGTCACCGGCCGGATGTGGGAGGGCGGCCGGGTGGTCCGCGCTCTCGCGCTCGGCGCGAGGGCGGCCGGGCTCGGCCGCGCGGCCCTGCTCGCGGTCGACGAGGACCCCGACGCCGGCCTGGTACGGCTCGTGGAGAGCCTGGCGCTGGAGTGCCGGCTGCTGATCAGCGCGCTGGGAAAGTACACACCGGACGCACTCGCCCCGGAGGACGTGTGGTGGCCGGACACGCCACCGCGGTGGACGTCGGCACCGGATGACCTGCCCGCTGTCGAGCGAACCGGAGGACAGCCATGACCGCGCTGCTGGACGTCGGGTGCCACCTGCCCGACACGAGCGTCGACATCGCCGACATCGGTGCCTCCGTCGGCTCCGACGACGGCCTGATACGGACGTTTCGGCGGTTCTACGGGCTTGGCTCGGTCCGCCGGGCACCCGGGCAGGACCTCCGCGGCATTCTCACCGCCGCCGCCGCGAACCTGACCGAGCTGCGCGGCAATGAGGACCGGGTGCGGTACGTGATCGCCGCGCGCACCGTCGCCACCGTCACCACGGTCGGCGAGCGGCCGGTCGAGGACGTCTGCGCCGCGCTTGGCCTGACCAACGCGGTCGTGTTCACCCTGACCCAGCACGCCTGCGCCGGCGGGCTGCTGGCGGTGCGGCTCGCCGGTGAACTGCTCGACGCGGACGGCGACCCGGACGCGCTCGCGCTCATTCTGGTCGGGGAGAAGGTCTTCAGCTCGACGTTGGAGATGATCCCGGAGAGCACCGTGATGGGCGAGTCGACGGCCGCGTGTCTGGTCACCTCCGGCGGTGAGCGCGACCGGCTGCTCGGGTACGCCACCCGCACGATCGGCCAGTACTGCGAGGGGTTCCCGCCGTTCGCGCTCGATCCGGACTTCCTCAAAGACCACAACGAGCTGCTCGCCGGCGTCATGCGGCAGGCATGCCGGGAGGCCGGCCTGGACGTCGCGGACCTGGCGCTGGTCCTGCCCCACAACGTCAACCGGCTCTCCTGGTCGTGGACCTGCCGGCTGCTGGACATTCCGCTGGACCGGGTCTTCCTCGACAACATCCCGGTCACCGGGCACTGCTTCACCGCCGACCCGTTCATCAACTACATCCACGCCCGCGCCGCCGGCCGGCTGCGCCCCGGAGACCCGTACCTGATGGCCTCCGTGGGCCTGGGCGCCACGTTCTCCGCCGCGGTCCTGCGTCACTGAGCTTGACTTCCTCCCCGCCCTGAAGGAACGGGGATTCCCTTGGTCACCCTCGGGGTTTCCTGTTTCACCGACGACCACCCCGTCCGAGAGGAAGACTCCCGTTGAGGTCTTACACCGCCTCCACAGGCAATCACGGAGAGCCCCTCCGCGAGAATGGTGCGGGCCGCGTTCACATCCCGGTCATGGGTCCGCCCACACCGGCACGTCCACAACCGGACCGTCAACGGCATGTGTTCAGCCAGTACGCCGCAGCCCGAGCACAGCTTCGACGACGGGAACCAACGGTCCACGACCGCCAGGTCCCGGCCGTACCAGTCCGCCTTGTACCCCAGCATCGTCCGGAACTGCCGCCAACCCGCATCCGAGATAGCGCGGGCCAGACTGTGGTTGGCCATCATGTTGCGGACGGCCAGGTCCTCGATCACGATCGTTTGATTTTCACGAACGAGCCGAGTGCTCGACTTGTGCAGGTGATCACGGCGGCGGTCGGCGATCCGGGCATGAACCCGGGCCACCGCGAGTCGGGCTCTGGCCCGGTTCGCCGAACCTCTGGCCTTACGCGCCAGGTTCCGCTGGGCGCGGGCCAGCCGATCGCGGTCGGCCCGCTCATGCTTTGGGTTGGGGATCTTCTCCCCGCTGGACAGGGTGAACAGACTGTCGAGCCCGGCGTCGACCCCCACCATTGCGGAGGAGGCCGGGGCCGGCGCGATCCGGTCGTCGCAGAGCAGGGACACGAACCAGCGGCCCGCCGCGTCCTGCGACACCGTCACAGTCGACGGCACCGCACCCTGCGGCAGGGGCCGGGACCAGACGATGTCCAACGGATCGGACATCTTCGCGAGGGTGAGCCGGCCGTCGCGCCAGCGGAACGCGCTGGCGGTGTACTCCGCCGACCGCCGCGACCGCTTCCTCGACTTGAACGCCGGATACCGGGCACGTTTCGCCCAGAAGTTGGTGAACGCGGTCTGCAGGTGCCGCAGCGCCTGCTGCAGAGGGACCGAGGAGACGTCGTTGAGGAACGCGAGTTCGTCGGTCTTCTTCCACCCGGTCAGCATCGCCGACGTGGCGTTGTAGTTGATCCGTTCCCGACGTTGGGTCCACGCCTCGCTGCGCGCGGCCAGTGCCATGTTGTAGACCAGCCGGACACAGCCGAAGGTCCGGGCAAGCTCGGCGGCCTGCCCGGGGGTCGGGTAGAAGCGGTACTTGAACGCCCGCTTCACGGTCCTGGACACAGTCCACAGTCTAACAATTCGACCGGTGAGCCCTGCGGTGGCGTGTGGATGGACGCCGATCCGCCCCGGCGGCGGATCGGCTATCCCTGCCCCGCTCCGCAGACGTTCCATTTCCTCCCCGGCCGCAACGCCGGAGTATCCACGGAAGGAATCTGATGAAGAGAACCCCTATGTCAGCGCCGAACCTGTCCTTCCTCGAAGGCGTCAAAGACGCGTGCACCGGCGACCCGGACACCCCGTTCGTCCTGCTCGGCAACTTCGAGGTCGAAGACGAGTGGGCCCGCGACGAGATCGGCCTGCCCTCGGTCGGCGGCCGGGCCTCGACCGCGATCGTCAACCGGATGGACGAGTTCGCCGTCCTGCTCGCCGGCAAGGGCGACCACGTCGTGCTGAAGTCCGCGCCGGACCCCGACTACCTCGCGTACCTGGAGGGCCTCGGGCTGAACCTGCCGGAGATCCTGGTCACCGACGAACACGACCCGGCCAACTCGGTCACGGTCGACGCACTGCGCTCGCCCCGGCTGCTCGACGAGCTGCGGACGCTCGCGGCGCGCGGGGCGTACCTGCTGCCGCACGGCATCTCGGCACTGGAGGAGGAGCTGTGTTCGCGTACCACGCTGGCCTCGGCGCTGCCGTCCGCGAGCCTGGTCAAGTCGGTCAACAGCAAGGTGTACAGCCGGCGGGTCGCCACCGAGCTGGGGCTGCCACAGGCACCCGGCTGGGAATGTGAGACGGTCGCGGACTTCGCCGCGGCGGCGGTCGAGGCCCGTGCCGCGCTGGCCGCCGGCCGCCGACTCGGGATCAAGGACGCGTTCGGTGTCTCCGGCAAGGGCATCGTCGTCGTCGACGACGAGCGCAAGCTCGACCAGCTGGTACGGATGGTGGCCCGGCGTGCCGAGCGCAGTGGCGACCAACGGCTGGCCCTGGTCGTGGAGGAGTGGGCCAGCAAGGCGGTCGACCTCAACTACCACTTCACCGTGAGCCGCGACGGTGACGTCCGGTTCGACTTCGTCAAGGAGGCGATCACCGAAAACGGCGTCCATAAAGGACATAGCATTCCGGCGCGGATCTCCGCCGCGCAGCACGCGCAGCTCGAACAGTGCGCGGCGGCGCTGGGCGGCCGGCTGGCGGTCGACGGGTTCCACGGCGTCGTCGGGGTGGACGCGATCGTCACCACCGACGGCGGGCTGCTGCCCGTGCTGGAAATCAACGCCCGCAACAACATGTCGACCTACCAGACCGGCCTGCAGGAGGCGTTCATGACCACCGGCACGGTCGGCATGGCCCGCCAGTACGAGCTGTCGCTCGACGGTGAGCTCGGATTCGCCGCCGTGGCCGACCGGCTCGGCGACCGGCTGTACACCACGACCACCGGGCGCGGCCTGCTGGTCAACAACTTCGCGACGGTCAACGCCGCCGCGGCCCAGCAGGAGCAGGGCCGCCACTACAGCGGCCGCCTCTACGGGCTGCTGCTGGCCGGATCGGAGACCGAGATCGCCGACATCGACCGTGCCGTCGCCGCGTGCCTGTAGCCGTTCTCGCGTCCCCATAGCCGTCACCGAGCGCCCGTAGAAGGGGAGTCCATTCCGATGTCCGAAGGTCACACCGTCCAGGGAATCCCGATCACCGAGCTGGTGGAGCGGTTCGGGACCCCACTGTACGTCTACGACGCCGACGTGATCGCCGCGCAGTACCGCGGTCTGCGTGCATCGCTGCACCCGGCGGTGGAGATGTTCTACTCGCTGAAGGCCAACCCGAACATCAGCATCTGCGCGCTGCTGCACTCACTCGGCGCGCGGGCCGAGGTCTCCTCGCTCACCGAACTCGTCACCGCACAGCGCGCGGGCGTGCCCGCCGACCAGATCATGTGCCTCGGGCCGGGCAAGAGCCGGACCGAGATCCTCGCATGCGTCAAGGACGACGTGGTGCTCATCTGCGAGTCGTTCGGCGAGCTGGCGCTCATCGACGAGGTCGCGGCCGAACTGGGCACGACCGCCCGGGTCGTGCTGCGGGTAAATCCGAGCTTCGCGGTCAAGGGCGGCGGGCTGACCATGGGCGGCAAACCGCGCCAGTTCGGCATCGACGAGGAAGCGCTGCTCGCCGCGCCTGACCTGGCCGGCCGGCACGCGGCCGTGCGGCTCTGCGGAATCCAGGCGTACCTGGGGACCCGGATCCTCAGCGAGGACGTGGTCGTCGAGAACAGCGCCCGCATCCTCGACCTCGCCGAGCGGCTGGCCGAGCGCCTCCAGATCCCACTCGACGTGGTCGACGTCGGTGGCGGCCTCGGCGTGGCGTACTTCTCCGGCGAGCGGGACCTGGACGTGGCCGACCTGACCGTGAAGCTCAACCCGGTCTTCGCCGCGTTCGTCGAGCGGCACCCCGACACCCGGCTGGTGATGGAGCTCGGTCGGTATCTCGTCGGCCACAGCGGCCTCTACGCGGTCGAGGTCCGCTATGTCAAGGAGTCCATGGGGGAGCGGTTCGCGGTCGCCGACGGCGGCACCAATCACCACATGGCGGCCGTGGGCATCGGCTCGTTCGTCAAACGCAACTTCCCGATGCGGCTGCTCAACCGGACCGGCGGGGAGCAGCAGGTGCCGTGGAACGTCACCGGTCCTCTCTGCACCCCCAACGACACGCTCGGTAAGGCCGTCGAGCTGCCGGTCGACCTGCGCCCCGGCGACGTCGTCGGGGTGGAGCGCTCGGGCGCGTACGGCCCCACCGCCTCACCGGTGCACTTCCTCAGCCACGGCTACCCGGCCGAGGTCCTCGTCCACGACGGCCAGGCGCGGCTGATCCGCACCCGCGACGACGCCGACAGCATGCTCGCCAACCAGATCAGGCACGACCTCACCGTCTGATCCCACCTGCACCCAACCATCCCCAGCCGCACCTGATCCCAACCCTTGAAGCTGATCCCACCCGGAAGGACACCGTCATGACTGCACTCGCCGAGGCAACCGACCGTCAGCAGATCCTCGACGCGATCGTCGCCGCCCTGTCCGACGTGCTGCGTCAGGAGCTCACCGGCGTCACCGAGCAGACCCGGCTCTTCGACGACCTCAGCCTCGACTCGACCAGCGTGCTGGGCCTGCTGATGGCACTGGAGGACGCGCTGGACATGCAGGTCGACCCGGAGAACCTCGAACAGCGCCACCTGGAGACCGTCGGCGCGCTGGCTGGCTTCATCGCCGAGAGCCGGTGACCGATGCCGACCCAGTGGCGGTCGGGGGAGCAGCCGGTTGCGGGTGCGCTGACAGGCGCACCCGCAACGACCCTCGAGCGTGTCATCCCGTTCTGGTTCGCCGCCGGGGACGGCGCGTACCAGCCTGAGCAACGGGATACCTACCTCGACCTGATGCAGACGCTGTACGGGGAGTTCGACGACCTGTCCTGGCTGGACGGCGGTGCCCTGGTCAGCTACCACGACATGGCCGATACGGTGTTCCGGGCGCTCGGTCCGGCCCTGGACGGCGTCGACCTGGTGGTCACCGTGCAGGCAAGCCCGGACTGCCGCCAGCAGAGCTTCCCAGGCTGCCGGCTGACCGACCTGCTATCCGGCGACCCGTTCATGTTCGGTATCTCGGAGCAGGGCGTGGCCGGACCGTTCCTGGCCCTGCGGATGGCCGTGGACCGGCTGACGCGCGGGCTGTCCCACCGCGCGTTGGTGCTGGTGATGGAGCAGTCGACGCTACCACCCGACGCGACCGCGATCCGGCCGGCGCACGACGTGGCGGTAGCGATCGTCCTCGGCCCGGACGGCCCGGTCCCGATCGGCCGGCCGGTCCTCACGGTCACCGGCCGGGCCGGGTTGGACACCCCGGTCGCGACGATCGGTGAGCCGGTCGATCCGGCGTCGCCCGGCAACGACGCCGCGGCGCTGGTCGTCGGCCACAACCTGGCCGACCTCGTCCCCGGCCCCGGCGTCACCGTGACCCGGGGTGCGCCGGGACACGCCTGCGCCGGCGTCTGGCTGGCGCTGGCCCGGCTGCTCGCCGACAACGGCGGCACCCCCGGCGGGCGGGTGCTCGTCGTCGACCAGGACCCGGTGCTGCCGTACCTGTGCAGCGTGGACCTGACGCTGCCGGTCGTCGCCATGCCCGAGCTGACGGCCCGGCCCGCGCAGCGAGAGTCGGAGCTGGCTGGATGAACGCCACCGGGATCCTCGCCGCCCCGACGGATCTGGCCCGCGGCCGTGCGGTCGCCCGCGAAGCCGGAATCGTGGCAGCGCTCACGTTCCTGCACGCCGAGCTGGGCGGTGCGCTGCTCCCGGCCGGGCCGAGCGGGCACGCCTTCGTCCCAGAGACAGTGGCGCGGCGCTGCGACGCGTTCGGCACCGAGCGGCGGCTGGCCGAGGTGCGACTCGGGCCGGACACCATGGTCGCACTGTACGTGCCGGGCGCCGGGCCGGTCGGCGACGACCGCCCGGACACCTGGTCGATCGGGCTCGGCTGGGTCAGGCTCGGCCTGGCGGAGCGGTTCCTCACCCAGGCCGCCGAACACCTGCGCGGGCGACGGGTCCAGCAGACCGTGACGCTGAACCTGCCCCCGGTGCGGGTGCTGCTCGCCGACGCGGCGGCCGGCCTGGCCGAGGCGCATGCGCTGCTGGCCGGCGGACCGGACGCGACGGCGCTGTATCGGCTACACCGGGCGTTGGACGAGGCGGGGCGGGTGTCCCTGCACCTGTTCGGCGCGACCGGGTTCCTGGCCGACGGGCCGGGCAGCGAGATCCGCGCCGCCGAGCTGCTCGGCGAAACCTATGGTCCGCCGGCCACGGAAGGACAGTCATGACCGCCGATGAGGAGTTTCTCACCGAGTTGCGCGGGTTGGCCCGCGAGTTCGGCGACATGCTGAGTCCGACCGCGCTGACCGTCGACCGGGATCCGGGCCAGGCGCGGATGCTGCTGGACAGCGGCCTGCCGTGGCGGCAGCTGATGGGCCTGCCGGCCGAGTACAACCCCGATCCGCTGCGGGTTGGTGGCCGGTCCGTGTACCTCGACAAGGCCGTCGAGCAGGTCACCGTCCTGGAGGAGCTGGCCCGTGTCGACGCCGGGGCGGTGCTGGCGCTGCCCGGACCGTCGATGTCGGGCTTCGTCGTCAGTGAACTGGGTGACCGCGCGCAACGCGAGCGGTACTTCGGTCGGCTCGCTGAGAGCCCGACGTGGACGTTCTTCGGGATGACCGAACCGGGTCACGGCTCGGACCCGGCGAGCATGTCGACCACGGTGCGGCCCGATGGTGCCGGCGGCTACCGCCTCACCGGTACGAAGCGGTTCGTGGGCAACGGGGCCCGCGCCGCCGTGGGCGTGGTGTTCGCCCGCCGGCGGTCCGGACCGCTCGGCGTCTGCGCGGTGCTGCTGGAGACCGACCGGCCCGGCTTCACCGGCGTACCGCTGGAGACGATCGGCCTGCGCGGGTTGCAGCTGAGCGAGCTGCGGATGCGGGACGTCCCGCTGACCGACGACGACCTTCTCGGCCGGGACCGCTCGGCCACCCGGCAGGGCATGTGGGCCGCGGTACGGACGTTCAACCGGTACCGCCCAGTGGTTTCATCCCTCGCGCTCGGGGTGGCGCAGGCCGCCTACGACTACACGGTCGCGCACTGCTCCCGACGGACCATCGACCGGCTCGCCGGCTTCGAGGGCCGGCTGCGGGGCACCCGAGCGCTGGTCCTGGCAGCCGCCAGGGCCGCCGACCGGGACCCAGCCGACGGCACGCTCGCGTCGGCGGCGAAGATCCGGGCCACCCGGCTCGCCGAAGAGTTGACGTTGGAAGCGGTGGAGTGCTTCGGCCCCGGGGCACGGTGGGACCACCCTCCGCTCGACAAGTACGTGCGGGACGCCCGCGCGTTCGAGTTCATGGAGGGGACCGGCACGATCCAGCGGCTGAACCTGGCCCAGGCGTACCTGTCGGGGAGGCTCGACGATGACCGGGCCGCCTGACCTGCCCGCACCGGACGGCGGGCAACTTCCCACCGGGCCATCAGCGGCCGAGCGGCCGCGACTGCAGCCGCCGGGCGTTGACGTCTGGCACGTCGGTCTCGACGTCGACGCCGAAACCGTCGACCGGGTCGCGGACCTGCTCGACCGGCACGAACGGCAGCGGGCCAACCGAATCCGCGATGCGCTGGCCGCCCGTCGGTACGTGGTCGCGCACGGCGCCACCCGGTCCATCCTCGGCCGGTACCTGGACCTGTCGCCAGACGCGGTCGACTGGTCGGCCGGACGGCACGGCAAGCCCACCTTCGACGGCACGTGGAGCCACTGGCAGTGGAGCCTCAGCAGGTCCGGCGGACACGCGTTGCTCGCCGTCCGGCTCACCGAACCAGTCGGGGTGGACATCGAGGCGGTCGGGGACCATACCCCGGCCGTGGCGCTGGCGATCCGGTTCCTGCACGAGAGCGAGGCGGCGGCGGTCGCGGCGAAGTCCGACCCCGGCGAGGCGCGACAGCTCTACCACCGGCTGCTCTCCCGCAAGGAGGCGTGCGTGAAGTGCAGCGGCGGCAGGCTCCTGGACGGGCTGCGGATTCGGGTGCTCAGCCCGGGCAGCGTGACCGGCACCGGCCCGACGGCTACCGACCGCTGGCAGCTGCAGGACCTGCCGGCACCGCCCGGCTTCGTCGCGACGCTGGCGACCGTCGGCAAGGCGATCGACCGGCTCAGACTCTTCGAATGGCAGTGGCACCAACCGCAGCGGGAAGCGCAGGACGAGGGTACGGCGCAGGGCCCAGACCGAGACCCGACCCGGGGATGGGTAGGCGTCCAGTCCGTCGAACGCGACGGCAACACCGTCTACGCAAGGTTCACTCCTTCCGACATGCCGGTCCTGACATTCGCTCCACCACACCGCGCGGCCGCCATCCACGCTGCGGTCCGCACGTTGAACGCGCACGGCCGCTCGCACCTCGGCGGCCACCTGGAAGTCAAATGGAGCCCACCGGGGTCAGCGCCGCGCACCTCGGCCGCCAGCGAGTACCTCGCTGCCGCCCGGGCCGTGGAGACCGCGTTGCGGCAACGTCCGTCGAATACAGATAGGTAGGCGGTAGCAGTGCAGGAATCATCGTTCATCGACTGGCGGCGAGTCGCCGTACTTGTGGCGGGCAACGCGCTGTCCCTGGCCGGGGACTTCGTTCTGCTCGTCGCGCTCGGCTGGACGGCGTTGCAGATCGGCGGCGCGGGCGCGGTCACCACGCTGGTGCTGGCGCTGACCATACCCAGGGCACTGATGCTCATCTTCGGTGGCGCGGTCGCCGACGGGCGCGGACCACGGTTCCTGGTGTTGCGGGCCACGGCCGCACGGGTCGTGGTGCTGACGGCCGGCGCCGCGGTCGTGCTGACCACCGACTCGCTCTGGCCGCTGGTGGTCATCGCCGTACTGGAAGGTTCGCTGCTCGGGCTCACCAGCCCCGCCTCTGGTGCGATGATCACCACGCTCGCCACCAGCGATCAGCTGGTACGGGCCAACTCCCTGTACGGCACGGTACTACGTGTCGCCCCGATAGTCGGCGCGCCGATCGGTGCCTGGCTCATCGCCACCTGGGAACTCTGGCACGCGATGCTGGTGGTCGCGGTGGTGTGCGTGGTGGTCTTCGCCGGGCTGCTCTACGTGACCAGTGGCATGGTCCGCCCGGAACGCACCGGTGAGGAGAACCTGATCCGCCGCTCCAGCGCGGGATTCCGGCTGCTGGCCGAGGACCACCGACTGCGGTGGCTGTTCGTCTCCGCGTTCTGCCTGGACCTGGCGTTCGCCTGGCCGCTGGAGGTCGCACTACCGCTGCTCGCGGACAGCCGGTCCTGGGGCGTCGGTGCGGTCGGCGTCGTGGTGGCGGCCTTCAGCGCCGGCGCGATGGCGGCCGGCGCGCTCGGCGCGCTGGTGGCACACCGCATCCCGCTGCGGGCCAGGCTGGTGGCCAGCGGCGTGGTCATCGCCCTCGGCATAGCGGTGATGGCGCTGATGCCGTCGGTCGTCGCGCTCGCCTCGGTCGCGTTGGTCGTCGGCGCGATGTGTGGGCTCAACAGCCCGGCCGTGGTCACGGCCTACCAGCAGGCATCGCCACCGGCGCGCATGGGTACTGCGATGGCCACGCTGGCGCTCAGCGCCGTCGGTACCGCACCAGTCTCGATCGCGGCCTTCAGCGCCCTCAGTTTCCTGGTCGGGGTAGAGACGACCTGGGTGCTGTGCGGGTTGATCGCCCTCGCCGGGCCGTTCGCCGCGATGCGGGCGTTGCGTCGCAGGCAGGTGCCGGTTGTCGTGGCGCGGGAGCCGGCGGAGACTGAGCCGCAGGAGCCGGCGCTGGCGGTATCGTGACGAACCGATGTGCGTGACCCGCGTCCCACCGGGCCGTCGCCTGGTGGGACGCGCCGCACGTCACTCCGGTGCAACGAAGTAGAACCGCTGGTACCCGAGGAGCAAACCAAGCTCGGTCAGCGTGAAGATGTCGGCGAACTCCAGGTCCAGCGGCGGACGGACGTAGCGGCCGAAGACCGCGACACTGTCGCCGTTGGCGACGATGCGGTGCAGTTCGTGCCGGGCGGGCGGTCCCGCGATGCCGGCGTGGACGCGAAGCATCTGTGCCCTGCCCCGGCCCTGCGGTGCGTCCGGACGACGTACCTGGGCCCGCTCGTCCAGCAGCGAGCCGTAGCCGTCAAGGTCGCCAGTGTCGAGATAGGCGTACGACAGGCGAGCGTGGTCGATGCCGGCCGACGTCGCGGCCGTCGTCGCGGGCAGCGAAGGGCTCCCGTCGGGTCTGATCATCGCGGTTCTCCTCGGGGTTGGACGGGGGCCGAGGTTCACTCTCCGACGCGATCGCATCGGCGCGTTATCACGGTTCTATCGCGGCGACCGCCGAGCGCCACGTCCACCGCTGGCGGTGCTGCCGAGGACACGGCCGCACCTCTCGGTGCCCGAGATCAGCGAGCGGGAGGGGCGCTGCACGGCGAAGGCGGTCGGGTCGGACCCAGCGACGTCGTCAGCGTCGCAGCCGGGTCGGTTTGCCGGTCCGGCCGGGCATCACCCGTCCGACGGACGGGAACCGGCGAAACGGACCGGGCCGCCCTGGCAGGGCAGATTCATCACAGGACCGCCCGCGCTTGACACGGAGTCGACGCACCAGTTTGCTTGGAGTGATCGATCGAGGTCGATCACCGGTCGTTGTCAATGGAGGGACAGCCGTGCGTACCCCACCGCGCTGGCGCGGCGCCGCCGCGCTGACCACCGCTGCACTCATCGCCGTCATCGCGCTCGACGCATCCCCCGCCGCCGCGCGGTACGGCGGACCGGCCGGCCCGGCGACCCCGACCGCGCTCTGGGCCAGCACCAACGGCACCGCGATCAGCCTGACCTGGCAGCAACCGCCCACCGGGCCGCAGGTCCGCTCCTTCCGGGTGTACGAGGACGGAGAAGTGGTCGCCCGCACCACCACCACGTCGACGACGATGAACGTGCCCTTCGGCTCGTCGCACGCGTACACCGTCACCGCCGTCGACCGGCACGGGCAGGAGTCGGCACCGACCGACCCGGTGACCGGCCGATCCTGGCTCTCCGGGGTCAACCCGGAGTGCCTGCCGACCCCGACCCTGCCGATCACCGTCACCGCCGCCACCGCGTCGGCGGTCTCGCTCTCCTGGCCCCGGCACCCGCTCGGCGGCGAACTGGAACTGCGGGTGGACGGCATCAGCCTGGGCTGGACGTCGCTGACCAGCGCCCGGGTCGGCGGTCTGGCACCCGCCACCGATCACCGGATCGAGCTCTACCGGCTCAACCAGTGCGGTCCCGGATCCACCGAAGCGGTCGGCTCGACCAGCGCCACGACCACCGCCGGCGATCCCGCGCGGCCCGCCCCGCCTGCCGGGCTCACCGTCACCGGGCGCACCGACACCACCATCAGCCTGGCCTGGACCGCGCCGGCCGGACCGCCGCCGGACCGGTACGCGGTCTACGAGGGCGGCACCCGAGTCGCCGTCACCGTCGGCACCACCGCCACCGTCCAGCGGCTCTTCCACGCCACCTGGCACCGCTTCACCATCGCCGCGCTCGACTCCGCCGGCAACGAGTCGACGCACAGCCCAGCGGTGTCGGCCAGCACCGAGACCTGCCTGAGCAGCCCGCCCCAGCCGGTCGGGCTGACGGCGACCGCGCTCTCCCCATCGTCGGTGCGGCTCGGCTGGACCTTCGACGCCACCGCCACCTCGTACACCATCTGGGACGGTGACACGGCTGTCGCCACCTCCCACTACCCGCAGACCGTCGTCTCCGGTCTGCCGTCCGCGTCCCGACACGCCTACCGGGTCAGCGCGACCCTCCCCCAGACCTGCGGCGAGACCCCACGCTCCGCCCAGGCACGGGTCACCACCACACCCGGCCCCGCCGCCCGGCCAGCGGCACCAGCGTCGCTCGAGGTCACCGGCAACACCCCCGGCAACTGGCCCACCGACGCCCGGCTCACCCTGGCGTGGTCCGCCTCCACCGGAGGCGAGCCCGCCGTCAGCTACCGGGTGTACGAGGGCGCGACCGTCGCCGGAGCGACCGACGGCACCGTGCTGACGCTGGCGGTGGGCGGGGCGACCTGGCACACGTACACGGTGGTCGCCGTCGACGCCGCCGGCAACGAGTCGGCGGCCAGCCCGCCGGTGACCGCACAGGGCATGTTCTTTCCACCGCCGTAGATCAGGCGACGCCCGCACGGCTGGTAGAGCAGCTTCGGGTTGCAGGGATCAATGACGCCGGTGGCCTGTGCTGGAAAGGCCGGCGGCGCAACTGGCACAGGCCGCGAGCATGGCGTGATCCTTCATTGAGGCCTCCCCGTATTCACGGAGCTCCTGATCATGGTCTGATGGCCATGGGAGGAGGCATTCGTGCCAGCACCGAAGTAGTAGCCCGATGAGCTGCGTGCTCGTGCTGTCCGGTTGTATCGGGAGTCGGATCCGAAGCCGGTGATCCGTCGGCTGGCTGACCAGCTCGGCGTTCATCACGAGGCGCTGTGGAACTGGATCGGTCAGGACGGGGCCGACCAGGGTCAGCGCGGTGGTCGGCCGACGACGGACATGGTTGGGGAGAACCGGCGGTTGCGGCGGGAGAACATCGGGTTGCGTCGGGCGAACGAGATCTTGAAGGCCGCGTCGGTGTATTCGCTCAGGAGCTCGGCCCAACCCGGCGTCGGTCATGAGGTTCGTTGACGGACATCGTGGCCGTTGCGCGGTCGCGCTCCTGCTACGGGTCCTGAACATCGCCGCGTCGACGTACTACGGCCGGCGGGACAGGACGGTCCGGCCGTGTGGCCGGGCTGAGGTCGACCGGGCGTTGTTGTCCGACACCCACGAGATCTGGGTCGTGTCGGGGCACACCTGTGGCGCGGACCGGGTGCGTCGGCGGTTGGGGCGGGACGGTATCGGGGTCGGCCGTAGGCGGGTGGAGCGACTGATGGCCGGCTAGGGTTGGCAGGGCGCGTTCCTGCGACGTGGCTGGCGGGGCGGGTCCACGAAGCAGGACCCGCGACACACTCCGGCACCGGACCTGGTCGACCGAGGGCTTCACCGCGTCGGCGCCGATCCGGTTGTGGGTTGCCGACGCGACCCGGATCCCGTGCGGTCAGGGCGTGTTCTGGCTGGCGGCGGTCCGGGACGCGTTCTCGAACCGGTCGAACCATACGTCGTTCCGGTTCGGGCAACGGTTGGCGGACGACGGGATCCTGCCGTCGACGGGCTCCGCTGGGACAGTTATGACATCGCTCTGATAGAGAACTTCTTCTCGACGTCGAAGACCGGGTTGGTGTACCGGACGTCGTGGTGGACCCGCGACGAGGCCGAGAACGTGCTCTTCACCTACATCGACGGGTGGTACAACCCTCGTCCGGATCCAGCTGCCAGCGTGACCTCGGCTGCCTCAGCCCGGACGAGTACGAGACCGCGCGGGTGTCGACACGCATCGATCAGCCAGACTCGAACGTAAGCATCCCGGCGCCGACCGGCGTCAGGTAACCACCGCTCCACGAGGAGGGGACCTCACGTCGCCGACGATCTCACGAACCCTGCCGATCAGGTCAGCGAGCCGGTCAGCGGGAAGTCCTGTCATACTTTCACAGCGCAGCGGCTGGCCCTCGATCAACTTCCTCAGAAAAGATGATCTACAGGATCCCGGCCGCTATGTCTACTCCAGAACTTCTGCCGCGGCGCGGCCTGGACCATGCCAAAACTCGTCGCACATGTTGTGAGCCGGGAGTTCTCGGCTTGGTTCGATGATCGTCGGTATGGTCGTGCGGTTGCTGTACCTGGGGATGATCCGCCTGTTCAACGGTCTGGGGTTGTTGATCCGCAGCGACAGGGCGTTGCTGATCGAGGTCCTCGTGCTGCGGCATGAGGTAGCGGTGCTCCGTCGCCAGGTCCGTGGCCGGCCGCGGCTGTCGTGGCCGGACCGGGCGATCCTGTCCGTGCTGGCCCGCCTGCTGCCGCGTCGGCTACGGGTACACCGGATCGTCACGCCGGCCACGTTGCTGGCCTGGCACCGCCGGCTGGTACGACGCCACTGGACCTACCCGAACCGACCCGGCCGCCCACGCGTCAGCGACGAACTCCGGGACGTCGTACTTCGGCTGGCCCGGGAGAACCCGCGATGGGGACACCGCCGAATCCAAGGCGAGCTACAGCGACTCGGCCATCAGATCGGCGCCGGCACGATCCGACGGATCCTCGCCCGTCGACGTGTCGGCCCCGCGCCTCGCCAGCCCGACACCAGCTGGCGGATCTTCCTGCGTAACCAGGCCGCTGGCCTGTTGGCCATCGACTTCTTCCACATAGACACGATCCTGCTACGACGCCTCTACGCGCTGGTCGTCATGGAGGTAGCCACCCGGCGGGTCCACCTCCTCGGCGTCACGGCGCACCCCACCGGGCAGTGGGTGACCCAGCAGGCCCGCAACCTCGCCTACGACCTGGGCGAGCGCGCCAACCGGTTCCGATTCCTCATCCGCGACCGCGACGCCAAGTACACCACCGCCTTCGATCACGTCTTCACCGCCCAGGGCATTACCGTGGTCAAGACCCCACCCCGGACCCCACAGGCCAACTGCTTCATCGAACGCTGGGGACGCAGCCTCCGCGACGAGTGCACCGACCACATCCTGATCTACAACGAGCGCCACGCGCACGCCGTGGTCGGCGAGTACGTCGACCACTTCAACAACCACCGGCCGCACCAAGGGCGCCAGCAGCAGCCACCCAACCATGACCCGTCCGTCGTCATCCCCATCGACAAGCCCATACGCCGCCGAAGACGCCTCAGCGGAGTGATCAACGAGTATCACCGAGCAGCCTGAACTGATCATCAAAACACCAGGTCACCGCCGGTAAACGAATTTTGGCACGGCACAGGCGAGCGGATAGTCCCGAGGCTGGCCAGGGGGCCCTGGCTCTTCACGCGACGTTCGCACCCCTTCTTCGGTAATGACAACCATTTGCAAGAGGCTCGCGTTCGGGCGATCCAACGCGGACCCCAGTGCGGCGATGACGGGGTACTGCCCGGATCCAGGCTGCTTGTGCAATGACCTCCCGGCCGCGACGAACCCAGCAACTACCGGCTGCCCGACCTGCCCGCCGACATGCCTCTGGTCGAGCTGGTCCGCCTGACTAAGAGCCGCTGGCGCGTCGAGCACGACTACCGCGGACTCAAGACCGCCCTCGGACTCGACCACTTCGAAGGCCGTTCCTGGACCGGCTGGCACCGCCACGTCGCCCTCGCCGTCCAACAGAGCACTACTGATGCAGGAGCACTGGCCCGCAGTCCTGTAGCAGTGCCGCGTACGCCTTCTCAAGCCGATCCTGGCAGGTGGCGTCATCGTCGGCCACCACGACGGCGTGCCCGAGCCGACCGCCAGGTCCAGTCGCCCGGGCGTCCGGCGTTGTCCACAGCAGCTCGACGCCGTCGGGCAGCGGCAGGGGCGGGTTCGCGGGCAGCGCTTCACTAGCGGCGTCACTGTAGCGGAAGACGATTCCGGCGCTGCGCCGCCGAGTATGCAGTAGCCGCGGCTGTTCACCGAGTGCGGCGTCGACTGCAGCTGCAGCCAGGTTGACACCGGTGGCCAGGGCCACTAGCCGGGGAATCAGGTCGCCACCCAGTTGGGCGTTCAGCCCTACCAGCCGAGGGCCGCGGGCTGTCAGTCGCACCTCGGCGTGGGTGACGCCTTCGCATAGCCCAAGCGCGGCGTGGGCGGCATCGACGGCACGGCGCACCGGTGCCAGTTGCTCAGCCTGGGTGACCGGGATCAGGCGGCTGGCGGTCGCGAGCCCTGGCGGAGTGCCAGCGCGCCGGTTACCCACCGCGACGATATGTAACCGGCCACCGCGTACGAGAACCGACTCGACGCTGATTTGCGGGCCGTTAAGGTACTCCTCCACCAGGGCACCGTCCGCACGGGCCGCCGTGGCGTAGGCGCGGGCCAGCTCCGCCGGCTCCCGGGCCAGCCGTACCCCGGCACCGCCGACTAGTGCCCGTGGCTTGACCACGACCGGATAGCCCAGATCGGCGGCGGCGCGGCAGGCCTGCGCCTCGTCGGTAACCAGGAATGACCGGGCCGACGGCACACCTGCGGCGGCCCACACCTGGCGCATCCGGTGTTTGTCGCGGCATGCGCGGGCCGACGGTAGGGGGTGACCGGGCAGCCGCAGGGCACTGGTGGCGGCGGCAGCGGTCTCGATCCAGGACTCCACCCAGGTCAGCACCGCTTCGACCGATTCGTCGCGAGCCAGCCGCAGCACGGCCTGCAGGTCGCCGACTGCGATCCGGTGCACGATGCTGACATGGCGGTTCTGCCAGGTCGCCGGGGCCTCCTGGGCCAGCACCACGTGGTGCTCGGCGGCCACTGATGCGAGCAGGTGCTCGCGGTATGCGGCGCATCCGCTGCCGAGGATCAGGATCTTGGCCATGGCTCATCCTTACGTTGAGGGCTTCCGGGTGATGCTGGCGATCGCCCGGACGACGGGGTCGATCTGCGCCGGGTGCACGAGGTAGTGGGGCGAGGCGCCGACCACCGCGTCCAGTCCCGGGACATGTCCACAACCTCGACGAGCGGCGGGTTGTGGCACGCTACTGCCTCATCCTTCGAGTTGCGAAGCAAGTAGGTCGACGTATGCCCCGCCAGCGGCTACGAGTTCTTCGTGGGTTCCGCTCTCGACCACCCGCCCGCCAGACAGGACGACAACCCGGTCGGCGGTCCTGATGGTGGAGAGCCGGTGGGCGATGATCAGGGTCGTGCGTCCGTGTCGGGCTTCGCTCATTGCCTGGTTGACCGCTTCCTCACTCGCTGCATCGAGGTTTGACACCGCCTCGTCCATGACCAGGATGGGGGCATTCTTGAGCAGGGCCCGTGCGATCGCGATCCGTTGCCGCTGACCGCCGGACATGAGCGCGCCAAGTTCGCCCGCGACGGTGTCGTAGCCGTCCGGCAGTGTCGAGATGAACTCGTGGGCTTGGGCAGCCCGCGCGGCGGCCTCAACCTCTTCGTCGGAGGCGTCGGCCCGGCCGAGGCGGATATTCTCCCGCAGGCTGGTGTTGAACAGGAAGGTGTCCTGCGGCACCAATGTCATGAGGCGGCGGAGGTCTTCCTGTGGAAAGTCGCGGACGTCGTGTCCACCTACGGACACCGATCCGGCGGTGACGTCCCAGAATCTCAGCAGCAGGTTGGCGCAGGTCGACTTCCCCGCGCCGGAATGTCCCACCAGTGCGACCGTATCGCCAGGACCGATCTCGAAGCTGACATCCCGCACAGCGGGCGCCAGGTCGCTGCGGTAGGCGAAGGTGACGGCATCGAAGCGGATATGCGGCACGATCGGGCCCTCAGGCGGCTTGCTGACTAGGTCCGAGACCGGGGCAGGTGCCTCGAGCAACTTGTTGATGCGATCAGCTGAGGACGCGACTACGGAAAGCTCGCGCGCGACCTCGGTCACCTTCAGCACCGGCAGCATCGCCATCGCGGCGAGCACGACAGCGACTGGGAAGAGTGCGCGGTCGAGCTCGCCCGCGAGGACGAGCCACCCGCCGAGGACCAGCACCACCAGTATTCCCAGGAGGGCGATGCTGTCCGTGGCGGCATACTCGATGCCGCTACGGCGTCCGTGCGCGGACTTCGCTTCGGCCAGCCGGACGCTCTGTTTGCGCAGCAGCCCGAGCCGCTGGGAGTGTGCACCGAAGTTCACCAGCTCGCGCAGCCCCTGGAAGGTGTCGGTGTTGTCGGCGCTCATCTGGCTGAGAGAATCGCGTAGCTTGTGTCCGTGTCGTTCGGCCTGGCGGCGCAGCCACGCCGGGACTGAGGCGAGCAGCAGCAGCACCGGAAACAAGACGCAGGCCAGCGACCAGTGGAACCATCCCAGCGCGACGGTGGTGGCCACCGGGATGGTCGACGCGACGGCCAGCGGGCTGAGGGTGTGGGCGAAGAACAGCTCGATCTGTTCGACGTCGGCGACCGCAGCGGAGCCGAGGTCGCCGGAACGTCGTTCGAGCATGTAGCCGGGCGAGAGCCGTTCGAAGGCGGTGTACACCTTCGCCCGGGTGTCGGCCAGTGCGCGGAAGGCGGCGATGTGGGCGTAGGTGCTGTCGGCGATGCTAAGGACAACCAGCGGCACGATCAGGCCACCGAGCGCGATCAACCATCCGGTGAGCTGGTCCATCGCGGCTCCCGTAGCGGCCCGTGCCACCACGTACGCGCCTATTCCTGATGAGGCGAGTAGGAGAAGCTGGTGCAGTACACCGGCCAGATAGGCCACCGTGATGAGTCGGCGGTGCTCGCCCAGGAGGGGCATCAGACTCCTCAGCCTGATGATCAGCGACCGGCCGGATACCGGCGCGTCATCCTGGCCGACGCCGTGCTCGTGGCCGTGGCCGTGGGTGTGGAGGTGGGCGTGGGGGGTCGAGGTCATGCGGGCGCTCCAGTTTGTGTCGCGACGAGTTCGGCGTAGAGGCCCTTGCGCGCCACCAGGTCTGGGTGACTGCCGAACTCGACCACTCGGCCGGACTCCATCACGACGATCCGGTCAGCGTCGCGCACCGTGGACAGCCGGTGCGCGATGATGACCGTCGTCCGGCCCCGTGTCAGGTCCCCGAGAGCCTGGGTGATCTCCGCCTCATTGGCGGCATCGATGCTCGATGTTGGCTCGTCGAGCACAAGCACGGGAGCGTCCTTGAGAAGCGCACGCGCGATCGCGATGCGCTGACGCTCGCCTCCGGACAGTTTCAGGCCGCGTTCGCCGACGACCGTCTCGAAACCTTGGGGCAGGCGGGCGATGAAGTTGGCTGCCTGCGCCGCGGTCACCGCGCGACGGATCTCCTCATCGGTGGCGTCCGGTTTGGCGAGCAGTAGGTTCTCGCGGACCGTGCCGTGGAACAGATAGGTGTCCTGTGCCACGACGCCAATCAGTGACCGCAGGTTGGCTAGCGGGAATTCGCGAATGTCGCGTCCGTCGATGTGGATGGAACCCGCATCGGCGTCAAAGTAGCGCATCAGCAGCCCGATCATGGTGCTCTTACCCGCTCCGGAACGGCCCACGATGGCGACCCGCTCACCCGGCGCGATTGCCAGGTTGAACCCGTCCAGCGCCGGCGCACGCCGGGTCGGATAGCAGAACCGGAGATCGCGGAACTCCAGGCCTGGGGGGTCGCACCGCAGCGTCGGTGCCGTGGTCGCCGCGTCCTTGACATGTGGTTCCAGGCGCAGCACGTCGGCGACCGCGCGTCCGGCCGGAATGGCGTAGTACGCCGAATGGTATGCCGCCTCCAGTTCGTTCATCGGCCGGAAGGTCTCGCGGGTCAGCATCAGGATCGTGAACAGCCCTGCCACGCTCACCGCGCCAGTGGCCGCGTGCCAGGCGCCTAGGCCGACTGCGGCCGCCGTGCCGATCGGCACCATCAGCGCACCGACACTCGATGTGCCACACCACGCCACCATCAGCCCGATGGAGTCTCGGCAGAACGCCTCACCGCGCTCGACCAACTCCCGGCCGCGCCTGCCACTGGCATTGAACGCCTTGAGCGTCGCCATCCCCTGCACGGCATCCAAGCTCTCGGAGTACATGCCCCGGTAGGACATCATCCAGCGGTTACCACGTTCCCTGATCGACTTTTCCCCCGCCAGTTTGGACAAGGGTGCCAGCAGCGCACATGCGAGCACGATCAAACCTACCACCGGGTCGACCGAAATCACGTACGCCGAAGCGAGACAAGAGCCGAGCACCGACGCCAGCACAGTCGGCACGAATCGACCCACCAGCGGGTCAAGCGACTCCACTGAGTCCACCAGCGTCGACTGCAGGTCACCGGTACGCATTCGCTGCGCCTGCCCGGGTCCAATCTCCATCAACTTCAGCGTCAGCCTTTCGCGCACTGCCTCCTTCACCCGCGCCGACACCCGTGGGGCCCACGAGTCCCGCACCACAAGCAGCACGATCCGAAGCAACTGCAGTACGCCGATTACGACCAGAGGCGCCAGCAGGCCTTCAATGTCAGTTGTCGAGAACACCCTGGAGAGCAAGTCGGCGATCATCAGACCCTGACCGACATATGTCGCCGTCACCAGCAGCATCAGCCCGACAAGACCAGCTACCTCCACCCAAGCTCGCGGACGCAGGCCAAGGAACATTTTTACCGCCGACCACACGCCGACACCTCCACAACGGATAGATCTGCTGAATTAGGGAAAACGGGCCGAGTGGCGCCGCTTGGTCAACGCAACCGCGTGCTCGATCGTGTTGTCGCTTATGACAACGATCTTGCTCTAGCAAGCAAGAGAGGGCGGGCGACGCGCCCGTAGGTTGGAGCGCTGGCAGCGGCTCATCGGACTTGGTCAGGTGTCTTCCCGACCCGGCCGGTTCGGGTGTGACGCAGCATCGAAGCGAGCCGGTCGACGACCCGCCCGTCGAACAAGCCGTTGACTGCCATCCACTCGTCGTTGAACACGGTGTCGAGGTACTTCTCACCGCCGTCGCAGACCAGTGCGACGATGGTGGTCTCGGGCCCAAGGCTCTGCGCTCGCTCCAGTGCCTTATAAACGACGCCACCGGCCGAGCCGCCGATCAGGATGCCGAAATTTCTGGCCAGGTAGCGACAGGTCTCGAAGGCCTCCGAGTCGCTGACCTTGATTCCTTCGTCGATGAGGCGGTAGTCGAGGGTGTCGCAGATCTCCGAGGTCACTGGCGTCCCGGTGCCGGACTGGTGGTAGGGGGCCTCTTCGCCGCCGAAGTTGACGGACCCCACCGGCTCGACGCCGACGATCTTCAGATCCGGGATGCGTTCCCGTAGAACGCGGCCGGTGCCGCAGAGCGACCCGCCGGTGCCGACTGCCCCGTACAGGTAGTGAATGCCCTCGCCCAAGTCGTCGTGCAGCTCACGGGCGAGTGGCTGGTAGCCGTTTGGATTCCCCGGATTGCTGTCCTGTGTGGTGCAGTACGCACCCTGCTCGGCCGCGAGTCGACGAGCAGTGGCGTAACGCTCGGCGGTAGCCAGCCCTTCCTCATCTCTGCCGACGTTGAGTAGCTCGGCACCGTAGGCGAGCATCCCACGAAGCTTGTCGATACTGGAATGGTTGTCCACCACGGCTGTGAACTTGTATCCGCGTTCTGCGGCGATGAGCGCCAAGCCGAGCCCGGTGTTGCCGGAGGTGGCCTCGACCAGCCACCCACCAGGGGCGAGCAGCCCTTGTTCTTCGGCCTCATCCACCATGTTCCTGGCCATCCGGATCTTCGCGGTGCCGGTGGGATTGTACTGCTCCATCTTGAGCAGCACGGTTGCTGCCCCGTCCGGTACCGACAGTCTGAGCAGCGGCGTCCGCCCGATCAGGTCGGATACCTTGTCTCTGATCATTGCTAGCCCTTCGCGCAGATTTCCATCAGACGGCGCATGAAGCAGTCGTTGTCTTCGGGAAGCGAAAGTGAGGCTCGGATGAAGCTCTCGTAACCCGGCTCGCGCCAGGCCTTGACGATGATCCCGGCGCGGTGCAACGCCTGGGCCACCTGGTCGGAGCGGCGCCCCGTGTCGATGAATACGAAGTTTGCCGAGGACGGTGCTACGCGGAAACCCGCTGCGCGCAACCTGTCCGTGACCCGGGTGATCTCAAGGCCGGTCCGGCGGACAGTTTCGGTCAGGTGTGCGCGGTCACCCAGTGCGGCGATTGCGGCGTCCTGAGCCAGCTGGTTGACGTTGTAGGGAGCGCGAACCCGGTCCAGCGCCTGGACCAGAGCGGTGTCGGAGGCGATGCCATACCCCACCCTGATACCCGCCAGGCCGTAGGCCTTGGAGAAGGTGCGCAACACCATCCACGGTCGCGGCTGCCCGCGCAGAACCGCCAGCCCGTCGGGGTAGTCCGGGTTAGGGCGGGCGAACTCGCAGTATGCCTCGTCGAGCACCAGCAGGGCCGACTCAGGGATGTCGGCCACGATGCGCTCCAACTCGGCGACGTTGAGTATCGCGCCGGTCGGATTGCAGGGATTGGCGAGGAAAACCAGTTTCGGTCCCGCGGCCAGTGCGTCACGCCAGGCGGACGCGTCGAACCCGAAGTCGACGGTGACCGGCACCTTCTTGACCTGGGCGCTCACCATGCGTGGAAAGATCTCGTGCAGGCTGAATCCAGGTGCCTGGGTGATCACCAGATCGCCCGGATCGAGTACCGCCTGGCACAGCAACTCCAGGATGTTCTCCGAACCGTTGCCGAGAACGACGCGTTCGGCAGGCACCGCCAGGCGCTCCCCGATGGCCTCCGCCAGCCGTCTGCCCGTGGGGTCGGGATAACGGGAGACGCTGGCGGCCAAGCGCTGGCGTACGGCTTCGGTAGCCGCCGGGGATGTGCCGAACGGGCTCTCGTTGTTGGAGAGTTTGATCACTCGGGCGGCTCCACTAAGGGCGGCCACCTCGTCCGGGTCGGCGCCGGGATCGTAGGCTGGCAGGCCCGCCACCACCCAACGCACCAAGGACGCCGAGGTCGCTGGTTCGAGGGCGCGGCTCATGGAACGGTCTTCCAGAACGACAGTGTGGTCAGCGGGACAGTGCTCACCAGAAATCGACCCTTTGCCCGCGCCCGGCCGCCAGCGCGAGATCGGCGATGTACCGGCCCAGCGCGGCGTCAGTGACCGCCATACCGCTGTTGTAGGCGAAGACCACATCGCCGGGATCACGCCTGGCCGGTGTCCGGCCGAGCAGGATGTCCGGCAGTTCGCCGTCGATTGGGGGCAGGCTGCCGTCCGGGCCCCGTAGTTTGCCGCAGGTGACATGCATCTGCGTGATGTCCGTGGCGATCCGGTAGTCCGCGCCGTGGAATACGTCGTGCACGCCGTAGCCGAGCAGCACGGAGATCGATCCGGGTTTCACCCAGTCGCGCTGTACCACCTTTGTCACGGACAGACCGGAGGCGCCGATCAGGATGTCCGCTTCGCTGGCAGCTTTTTGGAGGTCTGTCGCGATCTCGACCTCGCGACCGTCGACACTGTCCTGAACGGCTCGCAGACCGTCGGGATAGGTGCCGAACACCTGCAACCGTTCCAGACTCGGAAGTGCCGCGACCAGCATCGGCAGGGCCATCTGCCCTTGGACACCAGTGCCGATGACCAGGGCGGTGCGAGCGTCCGGGCAGGCTGCGCGGGCGAACAACGCGCTGCTGGCCGAGGACCGCAACGGCCCGAGTTTCACCACGTCCATCAGCGCGATAGGCGACCCGGTGGTGTCATCGGCGATGAAGATGAACGAATGGAACCGGTAGTCATCACGTCGGCGGCTCGGATCGAACTCGTAGACGGCCTTGAAGCACACTGTGTTGGTGCCGCCGTCCCTGGCCACCATCGAGTAGCTGAGCGAGTGATCGTCCGGATCCTCGATGACCGTCTTGACCGGATTGTTGGAACCCTTCTCCCGCAGAGCGCGGTAGGCGCCCTCGACGACATTGAGGACCTGCCGGTAGTCGAAATGGAGCCCTTCCTGCTCCGACTGCGGCAACAACCACAACTGGCCAGGCGCGGCGTAGCTCTGTGACATGCGAGATTTCTCCTTCGTTTCGAGACGGAGTCAGATTCCGTCCAGTCGCCAGCGCGGTGCTGCGTCACCGAGCCGGAGAACAGCTTTCAACGGCAGCGCGGTGTCGTGAAACCGTGATTCGAGGAAGTCCGAGTGGTAGCCGGCGGTGTTGAGGTAGACGAGGTGGTCACCGGGCCGAATGGGCTGAGGGAATCGGATTTTCCGCCAGGTCACCATGTCGTTCTCGAGGCAGGTGGAGCCCGCGACGCAGGCAGGGAACACCTCGTCGGCAACTGACTGGGCAGACATCAGCAGGGGATCCGGGAGGTAGTCGGTGTTGAACCACTGTTCGCAAAGACTCAGGCTGTTGCCCGCGACTGTGACAATCGCGTACCCGTCGGTGTCCCGCCGGTCTTCGACCTGCTGCACGCGGAACAGGGTGAAGCCGGCCTGGTCCAGCAGCGACCGGCCGGGTTCAACGATGAAGCGGATGCCGTTGCGGGCAGCCTTCGCTGACAGGCTCTCCTCGCCATCGACCGGGTGGTTCATGATCGTGCGTGCGGCCTGGGTGGGAGGCATTCCTCCGTATGGATAGAAGTAGAAGCCACTGGAAGTTTTGTTCCCGTGGTAGTGGGCAGGCTCGTTCTGCTGGATGAATCCCTCCCAGAGCTGCGGATCGACGTAGCGCATGGGTAGCCCCCCGCCGATGTCGACCAGCTCGGCAGACAGGGCGCCCCGCCGCCTGGCGTCGAGGCAGTGCTCGATCATCTCGTTCGCCGCCATCGCCCGCTCCTCGGGCGAGTAGCCGTTGAGGTGGAACGAGAATCCGCGGCAGCTCACGTGGTCGGCGAGTTTCAGACACAGGGTGACGGCTGCGGAACGCTCGGCGGCGGCCATCCCGAACCGACTTCCCGGCTGGATCGTGGTCCGAGCCCGCAGCAGCACCCTGACCTGCCGGTGCGCGAGCCGCGCGGTCGCGGCCAGCCGGCGGAGTTCGCTGATCGAGTCAACGGCGACCAGGCAGTCGTGCTGGACAGCGAGGGCGTGAAGGGTGTCGTCCTTCTCCGGGCCGGAGATGCCGATCCGGTGTCCGGGCACTCCGCCGGCCAGGGCTTTGACCAGTTCGGCAGTGCTGGCGGCGTCGATTCCGACACCGAGGGCGGCTGCCGACCGGACGAAGCAGTCGGCCTTGTTCGCCTTCTTGGCGAACAGGATGTCGACGTCGGCGCCCGTCTCGGCGAACGCCTGCCGAAGGGCGGTGATGTTCTCCTCGAAGACCTCCGGCAGCACGATGTGCAGCGGTGACCCCAGGCCGTCCAGAAGCTCGGCCAGCAGGGCCCGGTGATCGTCGAGAAGCGTGGAAACAGTGGGATGCCGAAGGGCGGTGAGCGGGACGGACTGGACTCCGGGCAGCAAGGTTCCGTGTCCTGATTGAAGTGGGGGCACACATCATGTCTACTGGAAACGATGATCATTTGCAATAGGCGATCGATGTTGATCACTGCGACGGCGTAGGGTGGTGATCATGAAGCTGATAACCGTCGATGTAACCGCCGTCCGCCAGCTCTTCACTGTCCACGCGCGAGCTGCTAGCCTGCCTCTGATGAAAACGGTAACGGGTACCAAAGTCACGGCCGCCGTAGCGATGCTTGTGCTCACGGGTTGTGCGGGTGGCGAGTCTTCCGGCGCAGTCGGCCGGGAAGCGACCGCGGGTGGGGGCACGACGACCTATCCGTTCACCATGAAGAACTGCGGTGCCGACGTGACTTTCGAGGCTGCGCCGCAGCGGGTCGTCACGCTGAACCAGACGGCAGCCGAGATCCTCATCAAGCTGGGGGTGGGCGACCGGGTCGTCGGATCAGGATACGAGATCTACAAGCCGCCGGCCGACATGGCCGAGCAGTACGAGAAGATCCCGCTGCTGTCCGCGCCCGGACAGCCGATCAAGCACGAGAAGCTGCTGGAAGCACAGCCGGAGTTCGTTTACACCAACTTCGGGAGCTTTCTCACCGCGGCGCAGGCCGGCGACCGGGAGCAGCTACATGACCTGGGTGTGCCGACCTACATCACCGAACTCGACTGCACCCTGCACGCCAGCGTGGCGGACGCGAACTTCGACATGCTGTATCAGGAGTACCGCGATCTGGCCAGGATCTTCGACGTTCCGGCCGCGGGGGAGAAGCTGGCGACCGAACAGCAGGCCCTGGTGGAGAAGGCGCTGGACGCCGTCGAGAATCGGAACACCCCGCTGAAGGTGTTGTGGTTCTACTCCACCTACGCCGGCACTCCCTGGGCAGCCGGTCCCGGCGGTCTCCCGCAGCACATCTCCGACCTCGCCGGGGTTAAGAACATCTTCGATGACGCGTCGACCAAATGGGCCGAGGTGAGCTGGGACGAGGTCGCCGCCCGCGATCCCGACGTCATCATCCTCGCCGATCTGACCAGGGGCGAACCCAACGACACCGCGGCGGAGAAGATCGATCTACTCAAGAAGGACCCGCTCACGAGCAATCTCAGTGCGGTGACAGACGACCGGTTCATCACCATCCCCGGTGCCCAGATGGATCCCTCCTACGGCAGCGTGTACATCGTTCCCGCCCTCGTCGAAGGCCTGAATAAGTTCCGGTGAGCAGCCGACAAACATGAGAATGAAACTACGCACGACCGCCGGGCGCACCACGAACTCGATCATGGGCCATGGGACAGCTCCGCCGCGTCTGCGGCGTGCCTCGGCTGCGGTCATCTCCCTCCTGGCCGCAGCCGGGCTGCTGGTGTCGATCATCGCAGCATCCCTGTTCGGGAGCGCGAACGTCGACCACCTCGATGTCGTCTCCACGATCCTGCGGCATATCGGCCTGGGCGAGTTCGCCCCGACCCCGCCGCTGCCGAGATTGCTGGACGCCCTGATCTGGGAGTCACGCTTCCCGCGCGTGCTGCTGTCCGCCGCAGTCGGCGCGGCACTGGCGGTCTCGGGGGCGGTGCTGCAAGCCATCACCAGAAACCCCCTGGCCGACCCTTACCTGCTGGGGATTTCCTCCGGCGCCTCGACCGGCGCGGTAGCCGTTCTCCTGCTCGGTATCGGCGGAGGCATCTCCCTCTCGACCGGAGCTTTCGCCGGTGGCCTGGTCGCTTTCGGCCTACTGCTGGTATTGCTCGGTGGAGGGCGTGTCGCCAGCCCTACCCGCGTGGTGCTCACCGGCGTGCTCGTGTCCCAGTTCTTCGCCGCTGTCACCTCGCTCATCCTCATGATCAGCGGAGACGCGAACTCCACCCGCGGATTCACCTACTGGCTGCTCGGGACTCTCTCGGGCGCGAGGTGGGAGGGGGTGACTTCCACGGTCGTCATCATTCTTGTCGGGGTGCTCGCTATCCAGCTCTTCGCGCCGTCCCTGGACGCCTTCACGTTCGGCTGGGACTCCGCCGCCGCCTTGGGTGTCAACGTCAACGCGGTCCGCATCTGGCTGATGGTGCTGACCTCGCTCATCACGGCGGCCGCCGTGGCGGCCTGCGGCGCGATCGGCTTCATCGGTCTGCTTGTCCCGCACGCCGTCCGCATCCTGGTAAGCCCGATGCACCGCTCACTGCTTCCCCTGTCCGCGATTGCCGGTGCCATCCTCCTCATCTGGGTGGACACGTTCGCCCGGACCGCGTTCACGCCTCACGAGCTTCCCGCCGGCGTCATCACCGCGCTCCTCGGCGCGCCGGCCTTCGCGCTGATCCTGAAGCGTCTGGAGTCCTGATGGGCCGCATCAACGCCACCGAGCTCTCCTGGTCGGTCAAGGGCCATCGGCTGCTGGACAACATCGAGATGGCGGCTCACGACGGGACGATCGTCGGCCTCCTCGGCCCCAACGGCTCGGGCAAGTCGACACTGCTGCGCCTGCTCGCCGGATTGCGCCGCCCCGACACCGGCGTCGTCCGATACGACGACACCAGCCTGCGCGACCTGAGCCGCCGTGTCCTCGCCCGGCGACTCGCCGTCGTCGAGCAGGACGTGACCGCCCACAACCATGTCAGCGTCCGCCAGGTCGTGGAGCTCGGCCGCACACCGTTCCGGGGTCGCTTTGACGGGCTGACCGAGCACGATCACCGGATCATCGATGCGGCGCTCGAACGGGTCGGCATCGCCGACAAGCAGCGCCAGAGCTGGCACACCCTCTCGGGAGGGGAGAAGCAACGCACGCAACTCGCCCGTGCTCTCGCCCAGGAGCCTCGGGAGATCCTGCTCGACGAACCCACCAACCACCTCGACATCCGTTACCAGCTCGAACTCCTCGACCTGCTGGGATCACTGGAGGTCACCTGCGTCGTCGCCCTGCACGACCTCAACCTCGCTGCCCGCTACTGCGACCACGTCGTCATACTCGACTACGGGCAGGTGGTCGCCGCCGGCTCCCCAGAGACCGTACTGACCCCCGAACTGATCGAGTCGGTCTACGGCGTAGAGGTGCTCGTCGACCGCGAACCCTCCACCGATGTCCTCCGAGTCACCTATCTGGCTGCCACCGCCTTGAGAACGGCTGACGCGAAGTCAGCAGGTTGGAGATGAACCGGGTGCTGCCAGGCAGGCAAACGGGAGCCCAGACGACCCAGCCACGGCAGGCGCAGCCTGCACACCTGCCCGCCCAGATCCGGCAGGTCTCGGTGAAGGAACTGGCACAGTGCGACCGTCCGCTGAGGCGGCACGGCGACCGCCACTTGCCAACCGCGACTGTCGGCGGACGAGAGTGGTGCCGAGGCGGCCGGGTCGTGTCGCAGTCCGTGGCGGCTCACCCCGCCATGAGCATGACGGCAGCTGACGTCGCTTCCATGACTGGAGACCAATGCGTACGCACGATGATGCTGTCGAGATCCACTCCACGTCGACCCCCCTGCTGCGAAGCTCGCCCTTCGTCCGGTTGTGGACCGGCACGATGGCCTCCGGCGTCGCGACGTGGGCACTGCCCTTCATCCTCGGTCTGGCGGTGCTCGACCGGTCGCTGACCGGGGTCCAGCTCGGAGTCCTCCTGGCCACGCGCACAGTGGGCTTTCTCGCCGCCGTACCGGTCAGCGGGGTGCTGGCCGACCGGTACTCCCGGAGGAAGACGGTGCTCTGGTCCGGGCTGATGGCCGCCTTCGTCGCGCCCGTGATGGCGATGAGCCTGGATCGGTCACTGCTGCTGGCTGCGGCCGCGGCGTTCGTGATGGGTGCCGGGCAGGGCGCGTGCCGCCCGGCCTTCCAGGCACTGACCGCAGAGGTGGTCGCCGAACCGCAGCGGCAGCAGGCAAACGCCGCGATCACCCTCGCGGTCCGGGTCACCACCCTGGTGGCACCGACTCTCACCGCCCTGCTGGCCGTGGTCGTCTCCATCCCGGTGCTGTTATGGGGCATCGGTGCACTGTGGCTGGTGGCCGCGCTGGCTCCGCCCGCCGGAGCCGGCTCACCCGTTCCTTCCGCCACCAGGCCGAACATTCTGGCCGACTTCGCCGACGGAGTGCGTGAGGCCCGCAGACACCCCTGGTTTGTCGCCGGCCTGGCCGCGCTGACCGCGGTGATCGCCACCGGATACTCGGCCACCTTCGTTGTCCTGCCGTTGGCCAGCCGGGACCGCTATGGCAGCGAGGCCCTGCTGGCCGCCGCGATGACCACCTACACAATCGGTGCGCTCGCCGGAGCCATGATCATCGCGAGATGGCGGCCTCGGGCCCAGGGCTGGTCCGCGCTCGCCGGGCTCTCGCTCTACGGGCTCGTGCCGCTGAGCCTGTTCCTGCCGATGCACCCCGGACTGATCCTCGCCGCATACGTGCTCGCCGGCATCGGCATCGAGCTGTTCAACGTTCCCTGGTTCACCGCCACTCAGCGCGAGGTCGAGCCTACCAAACTCGCCCGGGTCTCCTCTCTGGACTTCCTGCTCTCCTACGGTCTCGCGCCCGTCGGTCTCGCGCTCATCGCACCAGCGATCGATCAGTTCGGCGCGACCGCGGTCCTCGCGGTCTGCGCGATGGTGTGCTTCGCCGCGCCGGCCGCCGCAGCAGCGGTGCCCTCGTCCCGCGGCTTCACGGTGCGCTGATGAGGCACGCCCATGGCTGCCACAGTCGTGCCTTACATCAGGCTCGTATAGCGTTCGGTCACACGGTGAGAGCCCCCGGCGTTTGTGTCACTTGGGACGTCGGGTGGGGCGTCCCGCCGGTAGACGGTTCAGGCGCGGAATGAGCCGGCGTACGGTCACAAGGGCGGCTGCCAGGTGGAGGTGCCTTCCCGGGTATGCCGGTCTTGCTGCCAAACCGCTGTAGGCCAGTACGTTGCGCGAAGGCTTCACCGGTCGAGGATCAGGACTCGGAGAGCATGGTGGACAACCCCGCGATGGTGGTTTGGTTGACGAAGCGGTAGTAGTCCTCGCGCTGTCGGGCGGCGGACTCGCCGCCCTGGGTGAACGGGGTGATGAACGCCTCGGCCAGCACGGCCACCCCAGGGCTGTCGGCGGCGGCGCGGCGAAACTCTTCCATCATCGAGGCATGGTCTCGGGGACCGTCGTCCTCGTGGACGAGGCGCTCGTCCCCGATCGAGATGGTGAGCATGGCATTGTTGAGCAACGCGGCGTAGGCCAGGCCAGCGCGGTCGCCGAATCCGGCGCGGTGGAGCACCCTGACCCCCGCGTCGATGATGGGGACGACCGAGGGGAACGTCGGTCCGTGCATGAGGAGCCATTTGGCGACTCCGGGGTGCGCGGAGACGGCCGGGTAGCTGGAGTTGAGCAGTTCGCGGAACCATGCCTGCCATTCGAGTTCGACCGGGGGCGTGATGAGCGTGGCGAGCACGCGCTCGACGACGTGGCGTGCGATGCGGTCCTTCCCGCCGATGTGGTGGTAGATCACGGACGGCGCGACGTTGAGCCGGCGGCCGAGATCGCGAATCGACCAGCCGAAGAGGTGGGACTCGCGGGTGAGCCCGAGTGCGACATCGACGATGCGCTCGGGGGTGAGGCCCACATGGAACGGGGCTGAGGACGTCTCGGGCACCTCGGTATCTTCCCAGACTCGGTGCGAAACATCATCCGAACGGCCAGTTAGGCAAGCCTTGCCTAACGGTCTAGGCTTCGCTTGATTAGAACGGTGTTCAGTGTACGCTCTTGAAAATTATTGTCATGAGAGGTGGTCGGCGGGTCCGGCACATCCTCATGGACGCGGACCCGAGCCAGGAGGAGCCTCGATGGCGGCGATGCGGCAAGGACGACGAGTCCCGGCAGGCCGAACGCACCACCCGGGCACCGATGGCGGCGGGGCACCCGGGTTGCCCGAGGGTTTCTTCGCACCAGTCAGGGGCAGTCTCGCGGGCATCGTCGTGCTCAGCCTGGTCGGTGCCGTGACCAGTGTGATCCCGTTCATCGCCATCGTCGAGCTCGCGCGCGCCCTGCTGCCGGCCCTGTCCGGGGGCGACGTGGACGACTCCCGGGTCTGGACCGTCGTGGCCGTGGCGGTGGTGGCGTTGTTCGTCAGCTTCGGCACCGCGTTCGCGTCCGGGATGGTGAGCCACCTGGCCGACGCGGAGCTGCAACTGTCGCTGCGCCAGCGGATCATCCGGCACCTCCAGCGTCTCCCGCTGGGCTGGTTCGACGCGCGCACCTCCGGAACGGTGCGCAAGATGGTCGAGAACGACGTCATCGCGCTGCATCAGCTCCTCGCCCACGCGATCCAGGACGTCGTCACCGCGATCACGGTCCCCGCCATCGGCATCATCTACCTCTTTGCCGTGCAGTGGCAGCTCGCTCTGGCCGCGCTGGTCCCGGTCGTGCTGTCGGTCATCCTGTACGCGCTGATGATGCGGGGCGGCGCGGAGAAGTTCGCGCAGTACGACGCGGCGACCGAACGCCTCTCGGGAGCGTCGGTCGAGTTCGTCCAAGGCATCGCCGTGGTGAAGCGGTTCGGGCAGGTCGGGCGCAGCCACCGCCGCTACCGCGACCAGATGCGCCAGTACGTCGACTTCATCGGGCAGTGGACCCGGGAAACTGCAGCGCTGCAGAGCGTCACCGAAGTCGTCACCTCCCCGGTGGTCGTGCTCGTCTATCTGCTCGCCGTCAGCACCGGCCTCGTGTCGACCGGCGCCGCCGACCCTATCGACGTGTTGCCGGGCCTGCTGCTCGGTCTGGGCTTGACCGGCCCGCTGATGAAGCTCGGCTCCTCGGCACAGTTCCTCCGCGATGCAGCCAAGGCACAGGAGTCTCTCGCCGCGTTCTTCGCACTGCCGCCGGTTACCCAGGCTGACACACCCGTGATGCCGCAGGGCCATGGCGTCGGCTTCGAGCGTGTCTCGTTCAGCTACGACGGGCAGCACCAGGTGCTGCACGACATCGCCGCGACCTGTGCACCCGGCACGGTGACTGCGTTGGTCGGTGCCTCCGGTTCGGGCAAGTCCACCCTGGCCAAGCTGGCGCCGCGGTTCTACGACGTCACGCAAGGGCGGGTGACGATCGGCGCCGCGGACGTCCGGGAAATCCCGTCCGACCAGCTGTACCGCGCCGTCGGGTTCGTGTTCCAGGACGTGCAACTTCTCCGGGTCAGCCTACGCGACAACATCAGACTCACCCGTCCCGACGCCACGGACGAGGAGGTCCAGCGCGTGGCCCGGGCGGCGCAGATCCACGACCGGATCCTGCGCTTCGAGCGCGGCTACGACGCCGTCGTCGGCGAGGACGCGAACCTGTCCGGCGGCGAGGCGCAGCGGGTGACAATCGCCCGTGCTCTTCTCGCCGACGCACCATTTCTCGTACTCGACGAGGCGACCGCGTTCGCCGACCCGGACTCGGAGGCAGCGATCCAGGCCGCGCTCGGCGAGCTCACCGCGAACCGCAGCGTTCTCGTCATCGCCCACCGCCTGCACACCATCGTCGGCGTCGACCAGATCCTCGTCCTCGACGACGGACGGATCGTCGAACGTGGCACCCATGCGCAACTCGTGGCCGCCGACGGGCGGTACGGGCGGATGTGGGCCGACTACCAGGCGAATCATGCACGCTCCCTTCCGGAAGAGGTCGACTGATGATTCGGCGTCTGCTGCAGTATTCGTCCTCGCGGGCACGCCGCCTGCTCCTCGCAGAGCTGGGGTTCATCGCCGCCTCGGCGGTGCTCCAAGGCGTCGCCTTCGTCATGCTCGTGCCGTTGCTGCGCGCATTGTTCCTCGAGGACATGGCGACCGTCCGGTCCTGGCTGATCGCACTCACCGCGGTCGGAGCCGCCTACGCGGTGACGTTCTGGTTCGCCAGCCAGACTGGTATGAAGGCCAGCACCGCCCTGCTGTCCTCGCTGCTGGAGCGCCTGGGCGACCGGCTGGTGGAACTGCCGATCGCGTGGTTCGGCGTGGATCGCTCAGGGCTGATCGCCGACATCGCCACCCGCGGGGCGATGTTCGTGTCCTCGACGCCGTACTCGATCGTGCGGCTCATTCTCACCGGGTTCATCACGCCGGGCACGGTGCTCGTCGGCATGGTCTTCTTCGACTGGCGCCTCGCGGCGGCGATGGCGGCGACGGTGCCGCTGCTGTGGTTCGTCTTCCGGTGGCTGCGCACAAGCATGAAGCGCGACGACGTCGAGCATTCGGCGTCGGTCGCCGAGGCATCGAACCGAGTGATCGAGTTCGCGCGCGTCCAACCGGCGCTCCGTACGGCAGGCGCACACTCCGTCGCGGACCGGCTGGTCGAGGAGACGCTGCAGCACCAGCACCGGGCATACCGCAAACTCCTCTTCACCGGAGGCGCTGGTATCGCGACCTTCGCCGGGATGGTGCAACTCGCCCTGACCATCGTCATCGTGCTCGGCGCCTACCTCGCCCTCGGCGGCTCGCTCGAGCCCGCCACGCTCATCGCCCTGCTCGTGCTCGGCGTCCGGTTCACCGAACCGATCTCGAACTCGGGGGCGCTCGGCGGTGGCGTCGCGGTCGCGACCACCACCCTGAACCAACTCGACGACCTCTCCGCTGTCACTGCGCTGCCCGAGCCCGCGACCCGGGGCACCCCCGCGGACTGGGGGATCGCATTCGACGATGTCACGTTCGGCTACGGCGGCGACCCGGTCCTGCGGCACCTATCGTTCACCGCTGCGGCGGGACGGATGACGGCGATCGCCGGACCGTCCGGCTCCGGTAAGACGACGATCATCAAGTTGATGGCGCGCTTCTACGATCCGGAGAGTGGGACCGTGTCGATCGGCGGTGTCCCGGCCCCTCAGCTCGGCACCGACGTGGTCGAAGCCGCAGTCGCCCCCGTCTTCCAGGACGTCTATCTCTTCGACGACACGATCCTGAACAACGTGTGGATCGGCAATCCCGACCTCAGCCGAGAGCAGGTCATTACTGCGGCCACCCGCGCCCGCGTGGACGAGATTGTCGCGCGCCTGCCGCAGGGCTGGGACGCCCGAGTCGGCGAAGGAGGCTCCAACCTGTCCGGCGGCGAACGGCAGCGCGTCTCCATCGCCCGGGCACTGCTGAAGGACGCGCCGATCGTCCTGCTCGACGAGGCCACCGCCGCGCTCGACATCGGCAACGAGATCGCCATCGGTGAGGCCCTCGACGCCCTCCGTTCCGACCGCACCATGATCGTTGTCGCCCACCGACTCTCGACGATCATGACCGCCGACCAGATCCTCATGCTCGACGGCAATGGCGGCATCCAGGAGGCCGGCACCCACGCCGAACTCCTCGCCATCGGCGGCGCCTACGCCCACTACTGGCAGGAACGCGTCGACGCCACCGGCTGGCAGCTCGCCTCCGCGCGAACGACCCACCCCTCCTACTCCCGGAAGGACCCCTCATGAGCGACGACACCCGATCCATCGCGACGGATACGACCACCGCCACGCCGACGCGAAGCCCCGGGTTTACGCTGACGTTCAGCGCCCGCGACCTGCTCAACGTGGCGATCTTCGCGGTGATCTACTTCGTGATCGTCTTCGCGATCGCCATGCTCGGCGTCATCAGCCCGCCGGTCATGCTGCTGACCCTGCCGCTGAGCATCATCGCCGCCGGCGTGCCGTACATGCTCTTTCTCACCAGAGTGAAGCACGCCGGGCCGGTGACCCTGTTCGCGATCGCCGTCGGCGGGCTCTACCTGATCATCGGACATCCGTGGATCAGCACCCTCGTCACGATCGGCGCCGCGCTCGTCGCGGAGGTCATCTTGTGGGCGGGAAGGTACCGGTCGCGCTGGAGCGCGATCGTGGCGTACGCGGTGTTCTCCCTCTGGTACATCGGGCCAATGCTTCCGCTGCTGATGAACCGCGCCGAGTACCTGAATTCTCCCGGCATGCAGGCCATGGGTCAGGACTACGTCGACGCCTTCGACCAGACGGTGTCCGTCACCGTCTTGTGGATCTACAACGCCTCGACGTTCGTCTGCGGCCTGCTGGGCGGGCTGCTCGGCGCCTACCTGCTCAAGAAGCACTTCACCAGAGCCGGCCTGGCCTAGCCCGCATCCTCGAACTCACGGGAGCCGCACGCGAACATGAACCTGCTTGAGGTGCGGACGCCGGCAGGCATTATCCGGTCGCCGGGACTCGACCCGCGCACCAAGATCCTGCTCGTCGTCCTCGTCAGCACGGCCGTGACAAGCCCGGGAGGCCTCCGCTTCGTGCCTGCCGCGCTGCTGATCGCGGTGGGTCTCGCGCTCTGGGAAGGCGCACGGCATCGTGCGCTGGTCCTCCCCATCACGGTCGCGGCGATGTGGGTGCTCGGCTGGCTGCTGCCACTGTGGTGGCCGAACCCGGTCACCGCGATCGTGTCGCTGGTCTGCACATACCTGATCCGGTTCGTCGTGGCGATCGGGGTCGGGGCCCACCTGATCGCCACGACATCGCCGACCGAACTCGCCGCGGCCCTGCGCGCCGCGAAGGCACCGCGGGCGATCTCGGTGACTCTGGCGGTCATGCTGCGCTTCTTCCCGGTCGTCGTCGCCGAGTCCGCCGCGGTCCGCGACGCCATGCGACTGCGCGGTCTCACCGGCGCCGGCGGGTTCCTGCGCCACCCCGTCCTGAGCCTAGAACGATTCGCCGTTCCCATGATCGCCTCGAGCCTGCGGGCCAGCGAAGACCTGTCGGCCTCCGCGATCCTCCGCGGACTCGGCTCGCACCGCACACCGACCGCGATGCATCCACCACGCCTCGGACGGACCGACCTCGTCATGACCCTCCTCACCGCCGGCGTGGCCACCGCCGCCGTCCTCCTGCCCGCACCACTGGCATGATCCGCATCGACCAGGTCACCTGGACCTATCCGTACGCCGACGCACCGAGCCTGCGAGAGCTCAGCCTCGCCGTCGCCCCCGGTGAGTTCGTCGTCCTCTGCGGCGCGAGCGGTTGCGGCAAGTCCACCGCGCTGCGCCTCATGAACGGCCTCATCCCGCACTTCCACGAGGGAGGGAACCTCACCGGCACCGTAACCGTCAGCGGCCTGTCCACGGACGTCGTCGAACCCGACGAGATCGGCCTGCGTACCGGCACCGTCCTTCAGCACCCACGCCGGCAGTTCTTCACCGACACGGTCAGGGAGGAGATTGCCTTCGCGATGGAGAACTTCGGGTTCCCACCCGAGGCGATCCGCACCCAGGTGACGACGACGATCGCCGAGCTTGCCGTCGGGGTGCCGACCGACCAACGCCTCCAGTACCTGTCCGGCGGCCAGCAGCAGCAGGTCGCGATCGCCGCCGCGATGGCTCACCGCCCTCGTATCCTGCTGCTTGACGAGCCCAGCTCGAACCTCTCGGCTGACGCCGTCCGGCGGCTGACCGCCACCCTCGCCGACCTCAAGGGCAAAGGTGTCACGATCGTCATCGCCGAGCACCGCCTGCGCTATCTTCAGGACCTTGTCGACCGCGTCGTCGTCATGCGCGACGGAACCGTCGACATCGAGTGGTCGGCAGCCCAGTTCCACACAGTGCCCGATGACATGCTCGCTAGGGAAGGACTGCGCGGGACCGTCCGCGCCGCCGAACTGCCCGCTGTGGCGGCCTCGGGGGCAAGTGCCGCAAACCCGGTCCCATCCGACGACGTGCCCTCAGCGGCGCTCGAGCTTGCCGGCGTCCACTGCCGGCTCGGCGGACGCACGGTCCTCGACCTCGAATGCGTCGCGTTCGCCGCCGGCGAGGTGACGGCGATCCACGGCGTCAACGGCGCGGGCAAGTCCACCCTCGCCCGGGTCGTCACTGGACTCCAGAGTTGTCCCGGCACCGTGCTCCTTGACGGGAAACCCGTCAAGCCCCGCGCACGACGCCGCGCCAGCGCGATCGTCATGCAGGACGTGCAGCGCCAACTCTTCACCGACCGCGTCGAGACCGAGATCGAACTCGCCGCCAACGGCGTCGCCGGCGCTCCCACCGCATCCAAGATGCTCGCCACGCTCGACCTAGCCCACCTCGCCGACCGTCACCCGCTGTCCCTGTCCGGCGGCCAGCAGCAGCGCCTCGTCGTCGCTGCGGCGCGAGTCTGCGATCGACGCATCGTCGTCTTCGACGAACCCAGCTCCGGTGTCGACCGGCGACATCTCCAGTCCATCTCGGACCAGATCCGGCAGATTGCCGCAGACGGCTCGGTCGTCTTGCTGATCAGCCACGACGAAGACCTGATCGCCCTCACCGCTGACCGGCAGCTCACGCTCACCCCCGCAGCCCGCACCGCGAACGACGCACAGCGATGACGGGCCTTCGCCCAACTGCGCGCTGTCAGCACCGTGCAGGGCATTACCATGGTCGCCAGATCCATCGTCGGCATCCTCACGGCGTCCGGCTTCATCCTGGTTCATCACCGGATCCCTGAACCCGACGTCACCGCAACCGGCCAGCCCTGGCGCGAACCCTCACACCGACACCGACCGCTGGTCCCCCGGTCGCCGGATGGGGTCACTTGTATCGGCTGTCGCCACGCACCAGGGTCGACAACCCTGACAGCCCACTGAAGGCTGGCCAGATCACCCGGGCGATCGGCGCGACCTCGTCCGGGCGGGTGTTCGAGGAGCTCAGGAACATGGCCCCCCGCTACGCCACCCACCACACCGATCCGCGCCGCTTCCAGGTCGCCCCGGCCGGCGTCGCCGCCCGGCATGTCCAGCGGTGGCCGCGCCAGCCGGTCCGGCCGGCGCAAGCCCGTCACCCAGCCAAACGGGAGCTGTACTGCTGCACGAGCTGGCTGGTGGCACCGACATCGAGATGCTGGGCCGGCTGCATGCCGAGCAGGTGCTGATGCTGGTGCACGGGCCGCCCAGCACCGGCATGACCTTCCATTGGTGGATGTGAACGTCCTGCGCTGCGCGCCAGGTCCGTACCTCGAGGCCGGCGCAGGGTCCGCCAGCAGTCGGTGTGAGCGACCCACGCGAAGATCGTCGGCGTCTGCTCCGGGTGCCTCTGTCGCCGCGACAGAACGGATTAGGTGTTTGACCTGCGTAGATCAGCTGTTTCTCCTGCCCTGGACGGGAATCCGGGACGGGGGAGACGCGCCGATCGTGGGGCCCATGACGACAGCACCGGAACGGGGCATCCGCTCGTCGTGGGCGGCCGGCCGGCGTGTGCCACGGTCACGGCGGTCTGTGTCGTCCGTTGATGGGCTGAGGTTCGCGTGCTACGGTCGAATGTCGACGGTCGACTTTCAGGATCGGGTGTCGTCGTGTCGGTGGCAGCGCGACTGCGCCGAGGATCTGGTGGCTGGTCATGGTCGGATCGTGGCCGAGTTCATCGACGAGGGTGTCTCCCGTCGGGTGGCGTGGCCGGATCGGCCGCAGACGGCGCGGCTGCTCGCCGCTTTGGGGGACCCGGCGCGGGGGTTCGACGCGATCGTCGTGGGCGAGTACGAGCGTGCCTTCCATGGTCAGCAGCTTGAGCAGTTGACCCTGATCCTTGTCGGGCATGGTGTGCAGTTGTGGTTGCCGGAGACGTACGGGCCGGTGGACTTCGACAATCCCCGGCAGTTGGCGTTGCTGGACCTGCTTGGTGTGCATTCGCAGCGGGAGGTGTCGCGGGCGCGGTATCGTACGATGGCGGCGATGCGCGCCTAGGCCGAGGTGCAGGGCCGGTATCTCGGCGGCCGGCCGCCGTACGGCTATCGGCTGGTTGACGCGGGTCCGCATCCGAATCGTGGTCACGCCGCCTGGGATCGGCGTCTGCATCGTCTGGAGCCTGATCCGGTCACTGCGCCGCGCGTGCGGTGGATCTTTGCCCAGCGGCTTGCCGGTCGCAGTGTGGCCCGTATCGCTCGTGCTCTCAACGACGCCGGTGTTGCCTGCCCGTCCGCCGTTGATCCGGGACGTAACCGGCACCGCAGTGGCCGGGGTTGGATGCTGACGACGGTCGCGGCGATCCTGGCCAATCCCTGTTACACCGGCCGTCAGGTGTGGAACCGGCAGCGTGCCGACCGCGACGGTGTCGAGCCTGAGGGCCCTGTTGCTCGAGGCCGCGAGGTGCAGTGACGCAACGGGGCTCCGCAGTGGGTCGTTTCCGGTCAGGTCGTTCATCCGTCGTTGGTGAGTGAGGAGCGGTTCGTCGCGGTCCAGGCGATGCGTACCGCGCCCGTCCCTGCGGATGGCGTTTCTCGCCGGTATCTCCTGGCGGGGTTGGTGTGTTGGGAGGTCTGTGGCCGGTGCATGGACTCCCATTGGGTGCATGGCCGTCCCGGTTACCGTTGCCGCCACGGCCACACGAGTAGCCGTACGACGGTCTCGCCCTGGCCGAGGACCCTCTACGTCCGGGAAGATCATCTCCTCGACGCACTCCGCTACGACCGCGGGCTGCACCGTCACCATCCCGCGTTGCGCTGCGTGGACCTGGGCAGGGTTGCCGCCTACCTTCGTGACAACGACATGATCGTCGTGTGACTACTTCGCCCGAGTTGTCGACACCGCGACCGCGACATACCTGCTCGATCCGGCAGGGAGCTTCCCCGCCACCACCACAGCGAAGATCCCCGTCCAGCGGGACGGGGATCACCAGTAAAGCGAGTAGGTATCACCCTTCGTGCGGAAATAACGTGTCCGAGCCGGAGTTGATCTCCAACTACATGATCGTTCTGCGTGATGAACTGGTGCTCACGTAGCGAATAGCTACTCCAGACCCCTATGGCCCCAGGCGGGCATCCCCGATTCGTTGACCGGTATTGGGCTCTGCGGTGTCCCGTGCGGCGGACCCTGGCGCCGGCGCGACGGCGCGGCCCGTACGATGGCGGGCGGTGCTGGTTCGTCCCGTCCGCGAGTTGGGCGGGGCGTCGTAAGAGGGAACCCGGTGCGAGTCCGGGACTGCCCCGCAGCGGTGAGTGGGAACGACCGCCGTCAACGAAGCACTGGACCGCAAGGTCTGGGAAGCGACGGCCAGTAGGCGACCAACGTGTCACGCCCGCGAGTCCGAAGACCTGCCAGCGCTGCGTACACCGCCTGGTGTGCGCCGCCGGCGGCCTCTCGGGAGGGCTAGGGCGGAAAGCCGGGTGCCACGCCGTGCCCTGCCTTCCTCCCCTCCCGTGTCCGTCGGGCACTTCGAGGGAAGGACCCATTGGTGACTACCGCATTCGGGCAGAGCACCGTGCTCGGCTATCCGCGCATCGGTGCCGACCGTGAGCTGAAGAAGGTCCTCGAGGCCTACTGGGCGGGCGGCATCGACGCCGAGGAATTGGAGAGGATCGCCGCTGAGCTGCGGTCCGAGGTCTGGCGGACGCTAGCCGACGCCCGGCTCGACGCGATCCCGTCGAACACATTCTCCTACTACGATCACATGCTCGACACCGCCGTCGCCGTTGGTGCGATCCCTGGCCGGTTCGCCCGGCTCGGCCTCGGCGAGTTGGACACCTACTTCGCGATGGCCCGAGGCGTCGACGCCGAGCCGGCGCTGGAGCTGACCAAATGGTTCGACACGAACTACCACTACCTGGTCCCGGAGATCGACCCGGGCCTCGTCTTCCGTCCGAACCCGGCGAAGGCGTTGGGTGAGTACGCCGAAGCCCGTGAGCTGGGTATCACCACTCGACCGGTGTTCGTCGGGCCGGCCACGTTCCTGCTGCTGGCCAAGGGCGACGACCCGTTCTCCCGGCTGGACGAGCTGGTCGAGGTGTACGTCGATATCCTCGCCGCGCTGGCGGCTGCAGGGGTGGACTGGGTGCAGTTGGACGAGCCGGCCTACGTCGCCGACCGCACCCCGGCCGAGATCGACGCCCTGCGCGGCGCCTACGCCCGCCTCGCGGAGGTCACTCAGCGGCCGAGGATCTTCGTAGCCACCTACTTCGGCGAATTCGGTGACGCTCTGCCCGCGCTGCTGGGCACGTCGGTGGAGGCGATCGGTCTGGACCTGGCGGCCGGGCCGGGAAATCTGAACCGGCTCGCCGCCGCCGGGCCGCTGCGTGGCCGGACGATCGTCGCCGGGCTGGTGGACGGCCGCAACATCTGGCGTACGGACCTGCATGCCGCCGTCTCGGTCGGAGCGAACATCGCCGGGCTGGCCGACCATGTCGCCGTCGCCACTTCCTGTTCGCTGATGCACGTCCCGGTCGACCTCGCGGTCGAAGGCGGACTCGACCCGGAGCTGTCCGCCCGGCTGGCGTTCGCCCGGCAGAAGGTCGATGAGGTGGTCCTGCTCGGCAGGGCGCTGCGCGACGGCATCGCCAACCTGCCCGCACCGCTGCCGGTCGCTCCGGTCGGGTGGCGGCGCGGCGACGTGCGTGTCCGGCTGGCAGCCCTCGGCCCCGCCGACCGGCAGCGTGGCGACTACCCGGATCGGGCGGCCGCGCAGCAGCAGCGGCTGGGGCTGCCGGAGTTGCCGACGACCACGATCGGGTCGTTCCCGCAGACCGACGAGTTGCGTAGGGCCCGCGCCGCGTACCGGGCTGGTCGGCTCGACCACGACGGCTACGTCGAGCGGATGCGCGCTGAGGTCGAGCATGTCATCCGACTGCAGGAGAAGCTGGGCCTGGATGTGCTGGTGCACGGCGAACCGGAACGCAACGACATGGTGCAGTACTTCGGCGAACAGTTGGACGGTTTCGCGGCTACGGAGCATGGTTGGGTCCAGTCGTACGGCTCCCGCTGCGTGCGTCCGCCGATCATCTACGGCGACGTGGCCCGCGTGGCCCCGATGACGGTCGACTGGTCCACCTACGCCCAGTCGCTCACCAGCAAGCCGATCAAGGGCATGCTCACGGGGCCGGTCACGATCCTGGCCTGGTCGTTCGTCCGTACCGACCAGCCGCTGGCCGACACCGCCGACCAGGTCGCACTCGCCCTGCGCGACGAATGCCGTGATCTGGAGGCGGCCGGAATCCGGGTGATCCAGGTCGACGAACCGGCCCTGCGGGAGACCCTGCCGCTGCGCAGGGCAGGCCAGCAGGCGTACCTGGACTGGGCGGTCGGCGCGTTCCGGCTGGCGACCAGCGGCGTCGCCGATGACACTCAGATCCACACCCACCTGTGCTACTCGGAGTTCGGTGAGGTCATCGCCGCGATCGACGCGCTGGACGCCGATGTGACCAGCATCGAGGCGTCACGCTCGAAGATGGAGGTCCTCGACGATCTGGCTGCGATCGGCTACCGGCGCGGTGTCGGCCCCGGGGTGTGGGACATCCATTCGCCCCGGGTGCCGTCCCGCGACGAGGTGGTCGAGGCCCTCCGTAGGGCAGCTGCGGCCATGCCGGCCGGGCGGTTGTGGGTCAATCCGGACTGTGGTCTGAAGACCCGCGGCTACGCTGAGGTCGAGGCGTCGCTGCGGCATCTGGTCGTCGCCGCTGCGCAGCTGCGCGGGAACTGACGAGGCTGGCGCCTGGGCGGACACCACGTAGGTGTCCGCCCGGGCCGGACCCGGTAGGTCATGAACGGTGAGTTCTTCGCCTGGCCTACGGATTCGGCGGGCGCTGATCTATCGGCGGGCGCTGATCTACAAGCCATGGAGTCACGCTACGCCGAACTGCTCACCGTGCTCGCTTCTGGCGGTGTCCGTTCAGCAGCGCGCCGTCCAGGACGGCGGACGGGTCGGCGCCAAGATCGAGCCGGTCGGGGGTGACGCCGGCACGCACGAGCAGGTCACCGAGTGCTGCGATCATGGCACCGTTGTCGGTGCAGAGCCGTACCGAGGGCACGCGGAGCCGGACGCCGGCGGTGGCGCAACGGTGTTCGGCGAGGGCGCGGACGCGGCTGTTCGCGGCGACGCCACCGACGAGCAGGAGCGTGTCGACCTGGTGGTCCCGGCAGGCGGCCAGGGCCTTGCGGGTGAGAGTGTCAGCTACGGACTCCTGGAATGACGCGGCGATGTCGGCTATCGGCAGGGGGTGTTCGTGGTGTTTCTCGACCCAGCGGGCTACCGCAGTCTTGAGGCCGGAGAAGGAAAACTGGTAGGGCGGGTCAGCCGGCCCGGTCATCGGGCGGGGGAAAGCGATCGCGCCAGGGTCGCCGTCGCGGGCCACGCGGTCGATGGCTGGACCGCCAGGGTAGGGCAGACCAAGCAGGCGGGCGACCTTGTCGAACGCCTCTCCTGCGGCGTCGTCGAGGGTGTCGCCGAGGTGGATGACTGGCTCGGTCGCGAGGTCACCGATCAGTAGCAGGGAGGTGTGCCCGCCGGAGACGATCAACGCGACGCTACGGGCAGGCAGCGGGCCGTGTTCGAGGACGTCGACGGCGGCGTGGCCGGCGAGGTGGTGAACGCCGTAGAACGGCACGCCGAGGCTGAGGGCGTAAGCCTTGCCGGCGGCGAGGCCTACCTGCACGGCGGTGGCGAGGCCGGGGCCGGCGGTGGCGGCGACGGCGTCGATCTGGCCGATGCCGATGCCGGCGCGGTCGAGGGCGTGGCGGACCATCGGGGTGATGGCGTGCAGGTGTGCGCGGGCGGCGATCTCGGGGACGACGCCGCCGAAGCGGGCGTGTTCGTCCATGCTGGTGGCGAGCGCGTCACTGAGGAGGACCCCGTCGGCGACGACTCCGACGCCGGTCTCGTCGCAGGAGGTCTCGATGCCGAGGACGATGGGCATCGGTCAGTCGCCCGGAGTCGTGTCGACGCCTGCGCCGACGCCGGGATGCTCGGCGCTGGCGGTGACGATTCTCCTGCGGAGTTTGGCCGGGATCCGGTCGACGTAGACGAGGCCGTCGAGATGGTCGACCTCGTGCTGGAAGCACCGGGCTAGGGTGCCGGTGCCGTCGAGCCGGATCTCCGTCCCGTACATGTCGAACCCGGTGACGGTGGCGGTGGCACAGCGGGCTAGGTCGGCGTGCCGGCCGGGCACGGACAGGCATCCTTCGACGTCGGTCGCCAGTCCCCGCTGATCGGGCAGGTGCAGGACCGGGTTGACGATCGCGGCGACAGTGTGGGCGCCGGTCGCGTCAGGGCAGTCGACGACGAAGATCCGGGCGTCGACGCCGATCTGGTTGGCCGCCAGCCCCACACCGTGCGCGGCGTACATGCTGGCGAACATGTCGGCCACGAGCCCGGCGAGGGCGTCGTCGAAGACGGTCACCTCGGCACAAGGGTGGTGCAGGACGGGGGAGCCGTGTCTGGTGATGGGGCGCGGGGTGCCGGTCGAGGTCTGCACAACTGCATTTTCCATGCAACTGCAATATTTTTGCAAGAAGCTCCCGTGGGTTTGTGGTCATGGCCTCGGTTTGCGGTGGCTCGGCGTCCGGTGCATCGCGCGCGTAGGTGACGACGCCGTCGTGTGTTGCACCTGGATCTGCCGTTACCCCGCCGGTCTGGGTGCGAGCCGCGGCAGCGGGTACAGGGGGCGCCCCGACCCACCTCCTCCTGTCACACATACGATGCAGTTGCAAGTTAATTGCAACAAGGGGGCGTTGGTGCGCACGGCGGAGATCAAGCAGCGGTTCCTGGCCCACTTCGCGGCGAACGGGCACACGGTGGTCCCGTCGGCTCCGCTGCCAGCGATCTCGGATCCCAACCTCCTGTTCATCAACGCCGGGATGGTGCAGTTCGTCCCGTTCTTCCTCGGCCAGCGGCCTGCGCCCTACCCGACCGCAGCTTCGGTGCAGAAGTGCATCCGGACGCCGGACATCGACGAGGTCGGCAAGACCAGCCGGCACGGCACGTTCTTCCAGATGAACGGCAACTTCTCGTTCGGCGACTACTTCAAGGCCGGTGCGGTCCGCCTTGCCTGGGAGCTGTCGACCAAGCCGGCCGAGCAGGGCGGCTGATCAAACAGCTGCTCGCCGGCCGCGGTGGCGGCAATGCTGTGCTCGCCCAGGGCAAGGCCACCGGAGATCCAGCTGAACTGCTGGCGCGACTGCGCTACCTCGCCGCCGCGGCATGACCTTACCTGGCATACCTCACTACCGCGTCGTCACGTCAGCCGCACGCGTCATCGCAGAGTAGCCGGCCCGAACTCCACGGGTGCGTCGAAGGCGGCGCGGCGGGCTGCGCGGCGGAGCACGGCGAGTACCGCCGGTCCGGCGAGCAGGATCGCGATGCCGTTGGTCAGGGCACGGCCGGTGTCCCAGCCGAGGGTGGAGGTGGTGACGGTGAACAGGGCGAACCGGTGCAGGTTGTCCAGGACGGGGTCGCCAGGGACGAAGCCGAGCTGGGTGCCCTGCGCCAGGTACGGCCAGAACCACATGTTCATCAGGAAGCCGTAACCGTAGGCGGCGAGGATCCCGTACAGGGTGAGGACGGCGATCTCGGCCTTGCCGCGAGACCGGCGGGGGAGCAACCCGGCGCCGAGGCCGACCCAGGCGGCGGCGACCATCTGGAAAGGCAGCCACGGACCGACGCCGGCGGTCAGCAGCGCCGAGGCGAACAGGCTGGTGCAGCCGAGCACGAATCCGAAACCGGGGCCGAACACCCGTCCGGCGAGTACGAGAAGAAAGAAGACTGTTTCGATGCCGGCGGTGCCGGCACCGAGTGGCCGGAGCGCGGCGTTGACCGCCGACAGTACGCCGAGCATCGCCAACGTCTTCGAGTCGATCCTGCCCGAGGTGAGTTCGCTGAGCACGATGGCGATGAGCAGCGGCAGGATCAGCACGAACATCAGCGGGGCGTCGGTGGTATGCGCGATCGCCGCCGGGTCAGGGGCGGCGAACAGCGGCCAGAAGAACATGGCCAGACCCGCGGCCGACACGAGGCCGAGGACCAGGGCACCGCGTGCCGGTATCCGCAGCAGTGCCCGGCGCGGCGGCACCGGTTCGTCGGCTGTTCCCGGGCTCATCTCGGTCCGTCAGCGAGCGCGGCGGCAACCTGGTCGACGGTGAGCCAGGGCTGCGGCGCGAGGACCTTCGCTACCTGTGGCGCGAAGGCCGGAGAGGCGGCGAGCACGTCGGTGGCGGATCCGTCGGCGACGATATCGCCGTCGGCCATCACCAGGACGCGGTCGGCGACGGCGGCCACGAACTCGACGTCGTGGGTGGCGACGACGACTGTCCGTCCGTCGTCGGCGAGGCGGCGGATCATCGTCGCGAAGTGCCTCTTGCCGGGGTAGTCGAGGCCGCGGGTGGGTTCGTCCAGCAGGACGGTGGTGGGTGCGGCGGTCAGCTGTACGGCGAGGACGAGGGCCAGTTTCTGCCCTTCGGACAGATCCCGAGGGTGCTGCTGGTCCCCGATGCCGGGTACGAGCCCGTCAAGCAGTGCCCGGCAGGTGCCGGCCGAGGAGCCGGACTCCCGGTCGGCCTGATCGCACTCCTGCTCGACGCTGTCGAGGTAGAGCAGGTCGCTGGCGGTCTGCGGGACGAGGCCGACGAGCGCGCGGGCCTGGTGCGCCGGCCGACTGCGGGGGTCGACCCCGCCGACGTCGACCCGCCCGCCCTGCCGCGGCCCGGATCCCTGCAGCGCCCACAACAGCGAGGACTTGCCGGAACCGTTGCGTCCCATCAGCGCGGTCACGGTACCTGCCGTCAGGTCAACGTCGACGCCGCGCACCGCGACGACCGGACCGTAGCGGACGACGATCTGTCGGGCCCGCAGCAGGAGCGGCCCGGCGGCGAGGGCGCGGGTCGGCGGCGGGCCGGCGGCGGCCAGCCGGGTACGCAGGTCGGCGGCGTGCCGGCGGGCGTCTCGTACCGACAGTGGTAGCGGCTGCCAGCCGACGAGGCGGCCCAGCTCGACGACGGGTGGGGCGACGTCGGCGGTGGCCAGGATCTCGCCCGGTGTCCCGGACCGCACGGTACCGTCGCCGGGCAGGTAGACGAGGTAGTCGGCGTACTGGACGACCCGCTCCAGTCGATGCTCGGCCACGACGACGGTGACGCCGAGGTCATGGACGAGTCGGGTGATCGCCGCGAGCACGTCCTCTGCGGCCGTGGGGTCGAGCGACGAGGTGGGCTCGTCGAGGACGAGCACCTTGGGGTGCGCGGTGAGCGCGGCTCCGATCGCGACCCGTTGCTGCTGCCCGCCGGAGAGGGTACGCAGCGGGCGGCGGCGCAGCTCGGCGATGCCCAGCAGGTCGAGGGTTTCCTCCACCCGTTTGCGCATCACGGCTGCGGGGACGGCGAGCTGTTCCATGCCGTAGGCGAGTTCCTCCTCGACGGTGTCGGTGGTGAACCCGGCCAGTGGGTCCTGTCCGACGACGCCGACCAGGTCGGCGAATTCGCGGGGTGGATGGTCCCGGGTGCTGCGCCCGGCGACGGTGACCCGGCCACTGAGTCGGCCCCCGGTGAAGTGCGGGACGAGTCCGTTGATCGCACGGAGCAGAGTGGACTTTCCGGCACCGGTACGGCCGGCGACCAGACACAGCTCGCCCTCGGCGATGCTCAGCGTCGCGTCGACCAGCGCGGGCGCTGCAGCCCCGGAGTAGGTGACCGTGACCGCGTCGAACTCGATCATCCGTGTGCCACCTCCTGCTGACGCTCGCCCCGCGCGGTGGGAGCGCCGGCTGTGTCCGTTTCACTCGGTGGCGGCGGTGCCAGCCACGCGGGCAGCGCGGCGACCAGGATCGCGGCGGCCGGCAGCGGTGCGATCTGCGGCCACTCCAGCGGGCTCAGCGACGGGTAGAGGTTGGCGGGGTCGACCCGGGTGGTCAGGTAGAGCCCGGCAGCCGCGACCAGCCCGCAGGCCGCAACCAGCAGCTCTGTGCCGGCGAACCGGTCCGGACGGTACGTGCTGCGGAGCACTCTCCGGCCGCTGACCGCCAGCCCTGCGGCGGCGACGCCTATCCCGGCAGCCAGCATCGGCAGTCCCAGAAAGCGGGGGGTGGTGGCGTCCATCAGTCCGTACATTCCGACGCAGACCCCACACAGACCGCCGATCATCAGGGCACCGGTCATCGCGTGCACCGAGGTCGGCTGAGGTCCGCGGCGGCCGTAGCCGCGGGAGTCCATCGCGGCGGCGAGGGCCAGCGACCGGTCGAGGGCGTCGGTGAGTACCGGGATGACGATGCCACGCAGTGCACGCATGCCGTTGCGTCGGGCACCGCGCAACCGCCGGGCCCGGCGTACCCGCAGCACGCTCTCCACGAGCTGCGGCGCGACGGACAGCGCCACCACGGCGGCTGTTCCGACCTCGTAGAGCGCGCTGGGTACGGCCCGTAGCAGCCGTTTCGGGTTGGCAAGCGCGTTGGCCGCGCCGAGGCAGATCACCATCGTGGCCAGCCGCAGCCCGTCGTATCCGCCGCCGAGTAGTTGTTCCAGGGAGACCGGCCCGAGTAGTCGGATCCCGGCCGCCCACTCGGGCAGTGGGATCTGCGGAAGGGTGAACAGGACATGGTCGCCCTGGCCCCCGCCGAAGACGACCCGGAACAGAATCCGGGAGCAGACGATGATCGCTCCGAGCCACAGGTAGAGCCGGAAACCGAGGGCCCACGGCGCGTCTGTACGGCGGGCGGCGACCACGTAACCGGCCACTCCGATGATCAGCGCGAGCAGCAGCGGATTCGTGGTACGGGTGGCGGCGGTGGCCAGCCCGAGCGCCCAGAGCCACCAGGCGCCCGGGTGCACCGCCCTGGGCGCCCGGGCGCCTGGCGTGGGCATCTATCCGTTCCGGCGTCGGCGGCGCGCGGTGACCACCGCGGCGACGGTGACCACGAACAGCAGGCCGGCACCGAGCACTGTCATGACCGGCACCCCGGTGCGCTGCGTGGACGTCCGGTCGACGTCCCCGGTCCACGCCTCGGTCCGGGCAGCGGGGTCTCCGGTCTGCACTGGTGCGGAAGCCTCACCCGCAGGGCTGGCCGACGGTGCGGTCGAAACGACAGGGGTGCCTGCGGTGGTCGATTCCGGCGACGACGGGCCTGACGTCCGTACGCCTGCGGGCGTGGTGGAGGTGGCCGGTGGTTGGCGGGTGGGCGCCCCGCCCGGCGGTGCCGGATCCGTTGGCGGTTTCGGGTCGGTCGGGGGCGTGGCCCTGGGCAGCTGCGGCGTTGCTGGCGGCGGGGCGGCAGACGGCGGGGTGACCGGCGGCGGTGGCGCGGGACGTACCGGGGCGATGCGGGGTGGCGGGCTGGTCGACGCCGTCCGGTTCTTGGCGAACGACCAGCCTTCGAAACTGCCGAGCGGAGGCTTACGCGCAAGCACGCCATGCTGGCTGTACGTCCAGGGTCCGCCGTCGGGGGCGTGCCAGTAGGACCAGTACGCGCTCGCCGGGGGCGTGTCGACGCACGCTTCCTCGGCGGCGGTCGGTCTGCCCTCGATCCGGCAGATGAACGATTCGCCCCAACGGGTGGTACCGGTGATCGAAACGCCGGCGTTCTTCAACGCGGCGTGGCCGGTGACCTGGTCGCCGACGGCGCACCGGATGATCGTCGGCCCGCCCAGTTCCTGAAAGTCGACGATGACGGTGACTCCGTTGCCATCCGGACAGTAGCCGGCCAGCCCGGCCGCTGCGGCTGGGCCGGCCGGCGCTAGGGCGGCACCGGCGGCGACAACCACGGCGATGAGCAGCCGCGCCGCACGGATCGACAGCGTCGCGCGTCGCGTCGCGCTGTCCACCCCGGCTACTGTGCCGGTCGTCATTGCAGTGTTTCCCTGCGGCGGCGGGTCACCAGGAGCAGGCCGACCCCGGCGACGATCGTCGCGCCGCCAAGCAGACCGTAGGCGGCGACCGGGGCACCGGTTTTAGGCAGGCGTCCGCCCGGAGGTGGAGTCGTGGCCGGTGTGCCGGTCGGGGTCGGGCTGGCGGTGACCGTCGAGGTGGGTGTCGGCGACGGTGTGCTCGGGCTGCTGGTGGGCGTCGGGGTGGGACTCGGCTCCGGGGTGGGACTCGGCGTGGCGCTCGGGGTGGGCGTCGCACTGGGGCTCGGTGTCGGCGTCAAGGTCGGGGTGGGTGCCGGGTCGCCGGTGCCGATCTGACCCAGCGGCACCTGCGCCAAGCCGAGGACCGCCTGGGCGGTGGCCCGGCGCCACTGGTCCAGTTCGGACTCGCCGATTCCGTCGGTGACGGCTGTGGCGAGCGAGTCCGGGGTATAGGCGATCGCGCCGACGTGTGCCGACGCCGCACCAGCGTTGGCGGTGGTGAGCTGTTGCGCGGCGACGAACCCGGCGGCCTGTCCGGCGGCGGTGTGCTCGCCGGCGGCGGCCAGTGCCTGCCCGGCCAGACCAGTGCTGTTGGTGTTGGGATAGTTGGTGAAGCCGGAGCCGTTGAAGGATCCGTCAGCCGCCTGCACCGACAGCAGCCACGATGTGGCCGCAGCCAGCGGCTCGGCGGTGCCGCTCGCTCCGGCGTCGGCGGCTGCCAGCAGAGCCTGCACCGCCATCGCCGTCGCGTCCACCTCCATGCTTTGCTCCGTCGCAGGGTCCGCCGAGCAGGCGTTGCCGGCCGCGCTGGGATACAGGCGGAACCCGCCGCCTGGGCACTGCTGCTTGACGAGAAAGTCGACCACCGGCTGCGGTACACCTCCGGAGCGGGCCAGTCCTATGACGGCCAGCGACTGACCGAACAGGTTCGACCCGGCGGTGGTGTCGAGATTGCGGTCGTACAGCCAACCCGTCCTGGTGCCGTGGTCGGTGCCGTAGATCAGGTCCAGTGTGCGCTGACGCCAGTCGTGTCCACCGAAATCGGTCGGATCGACACCGGCGGCGACGGCGGCCAGGAGCACCTTCGCCGTCGATCCGCCGGTGACGAAATCGCCCATCTCGGTCCGGATGGCGGCGTAGCCGTCGGCGTTGGCCGCGAGCGCCTCGGTGATGGCGGCGACAGCGGCCAGCTCGGTGCCGGTGGCCCGCAGCGCGAACAGCGCGTCGATCGTCAGTCCCCAGTCACTGCCGACGAAGCCCGGCAGACCACCGTCGACCAGTTGACCGGAAAGCCAGTGTGATCCGGCCTGCGCCGCTGCGGGAGTGGCGGCCAATCGCAGAGTCGGAGACCCGGCGGGACGGGCGAGAGTGACCCCAGCACTGGCGGCGACCACCGCGAGGGCGGCAAGCGCCGGCAGGACCCGACTGAGAAAGCCACGAACCATGGAGGGACCTTTCGGAGCGGTGACCGAAACCGCATCCGCCGGTCGCACGCGACCAAGGCCGATCCGGGCTCGATCCGTAGACCACGACGTGTTGAGCCGCTCACTCCACAGTCGGGCATTCCGGCTCGCGTACCGGTGCTCACAGGCACACCGGCGCGCATACGGCTGCGGGTCAGCGCCGGCCTCGCACCGGCTTCCCCCGCCTGGGAGCACATTCAGTTGTGACGAGCCGCTACCGAGTATGTCAGATCGGCAACCGCGGGCGTCCTCACCGGACGTCACGGGCGGCGGCCGATCGGATCGAATAGCGGATCTGCTCAGCGGTTGACAGCCACCGTGCCGAGTATGACCGGCGAAGCCACCGGCCCGATCAGGGCCGAGCCGTTGACGACCGAGAGGAGTCATGCCCACACTGTCCGCAGCAGTTCCGCACCTGTGCATCGATGGGGGAAGTCCGGTCGGAAGCCGGCGCTGGCCCGCAACGGTAGGCGGCGAACACCATGCCGCGAGCCCGAGTACCCGTCGACGTACCGCTGCTAAGGATGTCCCACCCGTCGTGGCCCACGGGTCGGAGCCACCCGGTCCACCCGGGTCGCATCGACGTATGGGCCGGAAAGGCGCCGCCCGATGGCCACCCACCGCCGTCACCGTCTCCGACTCGTCACCACCGGTGTACTCGCCGCTCTCGCGCTCACCGTGACCGCGGCCGCGCCGGCCGCAGCCACTCCACCTCAGACCCACAACCGCGTCGACGCCGCCGCTGGCTGGCTCGCCCGGCAGATGGTCGACGGAGAACGCTTCGAAGTCGTCTTCGGCGGCATCGCCTACCCCGATCAGGGCCTCACCATCGACGCGATCTTCACTTTCGCCGCAGCCAAGGAAGCCGACAGCTACGCGACCAACGCGATCACCTGGCTCGCCGAACCGGCGGTGATCACCGGCTACATCGGCGGCGGCACCGAGGCGTACGCCGGCGCCACCGCCAAGCTCGCGCTCGGCGTGCAGGTCCGTGGCCTCGACCCCACATCGTTCGGTGGCATCGATCTGCTCACCCGGCTCACCGGACTGATGACACCCTCCGGCCGCTTCTCCGACCAGTCCGCGTTCGGCGACTACAGCAACATGTTCAGCCAGTCGTTCGCCGTCATCGCCCTGGACCGGGCCGGCGGCGCGCCAGCGCAGGCCGTGTCCTTCCTGACCGCCAGCCAGTGCCCGGACGGCGGGTTCCCGCTCCAGTTCGCCCAGGCCACCTGCATCAGCGACGTCGACGCCACCGCGATGGCGATCCAGGCACTGGTCGCGGCCGGCGAATGGCACCAGGCCCAGACGGCCGCGCAGTGGCTGATCTCCGTACAGGCCACCGACGGCTCGTTCACCGCCGGCGGGGTCGCCAACGCCAACAGCACCGGCCTGGCCGCCCAGGCGCTGGTGGCGACCGGCCGGGTGCTGGCCTGGTGGCAGGCCCGTCAGTTCCTGCTGAACCTGCAGGTCGGCTGCACCGGTGCCATCGCCGACCGGGGCGCGATCGCCTACACCACCACCGGATTCGACCCCGCCACCGCACCCCGCGCCACCGCGCAGGCCGTACCCGGCCTGGCCGCAGCCAGCCTGGTCACCCTGTCTGCCAACGGCTCCCGACCGGACGCGCCGACCCTGGCCTGCGCCTAGCCGTTCAGTCCCGCGTAGCTAGCCCACGGAGGAATCATGGCAACATCGATCCGCCGCCGACTGGCGGCACTCGCCGCGATCGTCGTGCTGGCAGCAGGACTGGTCGCGGTCGACCCGCTGACCCGCCCGGCGCACGCCGCCGCCTGTGCACCCGGCACCGGCGTCACCGTCGTCGTCGACTTCACCGCCTTCGGACTCGGCGTACAGACCAACTGCTATCCCGGCGACCCGCCGACTGGCCTCGCAGCCCTGCAGGGCGCCGGTTTCACCCCCACCGGCACCCTGCGTTGGGGACTCGCCTTCATCTGCCGCATCGACGGCCTGCCGACGCCTGCGGCTGAGCCCTGCGTCAACACCCCACCGGCCAGCGCCTACTGGTCGTACTGGCATTCGACGCCCGGCGGCACCTGGACCTACAGCACCCTCGGCGCCAGCAGCTACAACCCGGCTATCGGCACGGTCGAGGGCTGGCGATTCGGATCCGGCCAGGCACCCTCCATCACCCCACCCTGATCGCTCGGCGCGGCGACCATCTGGACCGGCCAGGCCTGCTGGATGTCAGGCCTGGCCGGCCGCACTATCCATCGTGGCACTTTCTGATTGGTCAGCCTGAGTCTGACCGGCTCGGTCGACGCTGGGCGGCGCGCAGTTGGCGCAGACTCCGGACAGCGCAACGTGATGGGCGTCAAGTCGAACGGCCAGCCGTCGATCAGCCATGATCACGCACCGCGTCGGTGAGCTGCTGAGTGCAGGAAGCCGTACGTCCGCGTGCTGGGCCGGTGAAGATGATGTCGTCGTTCGGGTCGGGTCGCTGGTTCCACCAGTCGATTGTTACCGTGTCGTCGTCGGTGCTGATGGTGCGCCAGCAGCGAACCTTCGGGCCGTTACGCAGGTAGCCGAAGTCCAGGTAGTGGTCGCCGTACCACTGCTCGGCGGTGAAATCTGCACCGACATCGTTGTCTCGGGTGGTCCAGGTCGTGGCGTCCGCTGCGATGAAGGGCAGCAGATCGGCGGGCACCGGTTCCAGAATCGTAGGGAGTAGCTGCAGCAGGTCTTCCCACAGCCGTACGACGTAGTAGTCGGCGTACGGTGGATCGTCGTGGCCGTCTGCTTGCCGGCGGCGCACCGTCTCGGCGGAGTAGCGCAGCAGTTGATGTCCGTTGAGGTCGAGCCAGTACCAGCCTTCGGTGAGTCCGAACCAGTGCAGCGTCTGTTTGTCCCGACCCCGGGGGTGTACCTGGTCCAGCGGGCGTAGCTGGAACTGGAAGCGGATTGCCGGTGGTGTTCGGCGTACCGGGTGCTGGTCAGCCACGATGGTTGCCGCTGGTGCCTTCGTCGGCCGTGGGGCTGACATGTTGGGCGAATGCCGCGTGGACCGGTGTTCCGGGCAGGTTGTCGCGGATGGCGAAGACGACGTGATCGAAGTGAGCGACCACGTCCAACGCTTGGGCGAACGCGTCGGCCACGGTCGCGGGATCGTTGCGGAACACCCCGCACCCCAGGGCTATTGCAAAATCGGGTTACCCCTGGTCACGGCAGGGTTTCCTGTGGTTACGGCGTCGATGAGGTCGTGCGGGCGGTGGCTGGCACGTCGGGTGGCTTCGGCGATGTTGGTAGCACCATCAACGTGGTGGTCCCCGATCGCGGTGTTGCGGAGCGTGGCGAACACGGCGGGCCCGCTACCCGTTCGGGCGCTATGGGCATCCTCACGGAACGTGACATCCCGTACGTGATGGAGCCGATTCTCGATATGCCATTCCGACCGCGCCCAGGTGCCCAGATCAGCGGGCTGGGCCTGGTCGGCGGGCAGCGAGACGGTCAGGTACGCCGTCTCACGGGTGATCCTGCCCTTGATCGTGCGGGTCCGGGTGATCCGAACGGCCTGCCGCGCGTAGGGGAAGCCCAGGCCGCCCGGGGTGGACACGGTGAGGACCTTGACGGTGCGGGTCTCCTTGCGTCCGTGACCGGTCTCGCGGGTCTGGGACCCGACCGGGACCTCAGCCCAGGGAAGGGCCTTGAGCTGGGCGAACAAGGTGGGCTGGTTGGCCTTGACCGCGGTCATCAGATGTCCGCCGTCGGCGGCGAGCAACTCGGCGTGCCCGGTCTGTGCGTGCAACGCGTCCGCGACCACGAGGACGTCCCTCAACGATCCCAGCACGGCCGCGACCAGGCGTAGCAGCGGGGTGAACGCCGGGATCTCGTTCGACTTCGCCGCGATCTGGACCTGGGCGAGCACGATCCCGGTGCTGACGTCGTACGCCGAGAGCAGGTGGACCTGCCGCCCGTCGGGTAGTCGGGCGCCCCGGGCGACCTTGCCGTCCACGGCGATCACCAGGCGCCACCGGCGCCCGCCGATCACGACCGGCCCCGCCCGGTCACGCAGCCAGCGGGCCAGAACCTGTGACAACACCTCGGCGTCGAGCCGGATCAACAGCCGCCACACCGTCGTGGCGGCGGGTACCCGTCCGGTGAACCCGAGTCGAACCCACACGGGACGGTCCTGGAAACGCACCCAGTCGTGGACGGCGGCGAACGTGCACGCCCCGGCCAGTACCGCGCACACCGCCGCCGCAAGCACGCTGACCAGCGGGTATCTCCGGCCTCGTGGATCCCGTGGGTCGTTGATGGCCTCCAGGGCCACGAACAAGCTACGGCGGTCACGATCGGTCACCACGACTGGTGACGGCAGGTTGGGGGGTCGATGTGGCAACACGATCTCGGTCAGTGATGATGACATCAGCGGGTGCGGTCCTCTTCTGGGTCATGGTCTTCGCAAACTCATGATCACCAGCGGGCCGCACCCGTCCTACACGGACCCCGGAACTCGCCGAATCCCATCGAAAACCCCAGCTCAAGAGCCCCTCAACCGACTACGCAACAGCCCTGGGGATGACGGTTTGTCCGTCGGCAGATGATCCTGCTCGGTCACAAGCCACTCCCCAGAGTAACCGCCGTTGATGGCGTGAGACGGGGGGCACGGCACCGCGCGGCGGTCGGGCGGCAGTCCGTACCCAGGCTCCACGTTGGTACCAGGTACCGCTGTACCTGACGAACTCGACGGTCAGCGTGTCGCGACAGCCGAGACAATGGGATGAGTGCGCAACGCTGCTCGCCGGCTGTCGCAGATCGTTCGGGGGAGGCCGATTGGGACCGTTGACTGGCCAGCAGAGCCGGACGGGCTTACGGGCCAGATCGTTCGTCAGCAGCACTGCGTGCTCCGTGCCGGTGAAGTACCGAGGATATTCTTGGCGGCCGATGCCTGGCTGGCTCTGCCAGGACCTTGGTTCCTATGCCTTCGCAGGGTGGCGCCCGCGGCGCTGCGTGTGGCTCCGCTCGAATGATAGTTGCCGAGAAGGTCTTGACGTCGGGTCCCAGGTTCGTGACGATGGCCGAAGTGCTGCGACTGCCCGCTACCCAGAAGCCACCGGCCACCGGTGCCGAGTTCCTTGATCTTTTAGAACAGGGCGGCGGATCAGTCCAGGTCGCTGACCCATCGGACACGGTGCGGTCGGCATGGCGCCGGTTTCTGCACGCCGTCAAGCAATCCGGTGAGGTCCCGTCCGGCTGGCACCTGCTCCATCGAGGTCGGGACAGCGGCGATCTGACCATGGAGCTGCGTCGTGGTGAGCACCCCTTCCGCCAGTACCAGGGCATCGCGCAGCCATCGCCCATTCAGGTCCCTGAAGAGCTGATCGATCCACATCCGGTGGTGAACCGGCTCCGCGACATGCCGCACCGGCTACCCGCATCCCCAGGGAACCGAACCCGTACGCTGACAATCATCCAAGCGCTCGTGGACGCGGCCCAAGCAAGAGGCCATCGGGTGAAGTCCGGCCTTGAGGACGTGCTGGCCATCGTCGAGGTGGACGGCGAGGGATACGGCGTGCGGATCGCGGAGGAAACCGGCGCAAGGTGGTCACTGCGCCTGGTCCTGCAGATCGAAGCCGCCGGCGGCGAACCGGCACGGTGGACCGACCACGCCCGGCGCCGGGTTGAGGACGAGCTACCTGCCGTGCTGGCGGAGATCGAGCTCCGCGCTGCAGCCATACGCGTCGAGCGGGAAGCTCAGCAGCGCGCGGAGCGGCAGCGTCTGGAGGACAAGCGGCTACGGCGGATCACCAAGCGACGCGACAAGGCGCTGCGCGCCGAGGTCGCCGCATGGCGGCTTGCACGGGACATCCGTGGCCACTGTGACCAATTGGAGACGGCGGGTATGCCGGCTGGGGACCCGTGGCTGGTATGGGCGCGCGAGTATGCGGCGGACATCGATCCGCTCGCCGACCCGCCGGGCCTACCCCCTCAACCCTCTCCCGACGAGGACGACCGCGACGGCCCACGGGCGACCCTGACGCATCGGGCTCCCGAGCCCTTGCAGGCGTCGCCGATGCCATGGCATCCGAATCGGCGCTGGTACCACGGCTAGTACCAGTAGCCTCCCTTGGGCAGGTACTGCCGCAGTTCGTCGTGCGTCGGCTTGGGCGTCTTGGGCATGCCTGCCAGGGTCCGGCGTGGGTCGATGCGGTCGGCGTGCTCGGAAACCCATTGCGCCCAGGCGCGTACCTGTTCGGCGCGGGGATGGTCGAGTTGGTCGGCTGCGGCCTGCAGGGCTGCGCCGTACGCGCGAGCGTCCTCGGCGAACTGGACCTCCGCCAGCCGCTGCGCGATCACCTGCCGTCGGCGGTCTTCGGCGAACTCGCGGCGGGCTTCGGCCTCGGCTTGTTCCCGGCGGCGGAGGGCCTCCATCTCGCTGCGGCGTTCGGCCTCGCGCCGCTGGAGGAGCAGGTCTGCCCACCGTTCGATGAAGGTGAACACCTCGCCGAGATTCTTGTGCAACGGATCGTTGTCGGAGTCGGTCCAGGTCTCGTATCCGCGTCGACGGTGAGGATGTCGTTCGGCCATCCGCAAGGTCAGCGGCTTACCGCGTTCTCCGTACAGCGCGAGGGGGAAGTCGTCCCAGCCGATGCGCACAACGAGCTTGCCGTTGTCGTAGTAGTCGCGCTCCGGCTCGAAGTGGACGGAGTAGCCGCGGAACTGGGCTTCGTTGATGAGGGCCTGCCAGATGCGGCGCATCTTGAGTAGCGGGTACCGTCGGCGCGGGACGCGCCACGAGTAGTCCGGGCCGTAGATTCGGCGGTCGGAGGCATGTAGCCCGTTGACCAGTTGTTCCACCAGAGGGTGTGGGTTGGTTACCTTCGACGGCACAGGCACCGTCCGACCGAGGAACTCGGCTGTGCGCGGCAGCACCGGTTCGGGCGCCGATTCGCGCATCCGGGCGGCAAGTTCCTCCGGATCCGGCTCTGGGGGTTCCTCGTCGATCTGCTCCAGGTACAGGTGCACCGAGCCCGGTCCGCTCGACCGATGTAGCCGTTCATGGCCTGCTCGTAGCAGCCGTAGATAGGCGACCTTCGAGGCGTGTCGCCACGCAGCGAGTTCTTCCTCGTCGACACCGTCTAACGAGAGCCGGCCACCTGCGGCGCGTACCCGTTTGATGACCTCTTCTGGTGTGATCTCCACGGTGGCATGTCCTGCTATTCGTCCTCTTGTAGTTGACGGATGAGGTCCTGCCGCTCCTGCTTGCTCAGCCGGCGCCGTAGGTCCCGTGCGGCCATGGCGACAGGGTGGGGCGGTGGTGACGACTGCGCCGGTATCCGGATCTTCCCCAGCACGCCGAGCCGCCGTACGCCGTGCACCTGACGCTGGTGGCACACCTCATCGATGCACCGCAGCCCGTGGCGTGTGGGATGTGCCGCCCGGTACGCCGCCGGGCCATCGCGACACTCGACGGGGATGAAGTGATCGGCACCCAGATGGCCGCAGTTCAGTTCGACCGTCCAGTCCTGGACCATCCGATCCGGAAGGCGATCCCCGAGTCACGGCCCCGGCGTTGTTCCGGCTTGAGAGGTTCTGTCCGTGTTGAGAACCGGACACGAGGCGAGTTGCGGAACGAGCGCGACTCCTGATGATCTTTCGGGTGACTAGCCTCGAAGTTCATC